>JAEOTC010000155.1 GCA_016840035.1 Candidatus Hodarchaeota archaeon
CCAGCTAACCAGTTTGCTCCACTTCTTCCTGGAGCTGCTAAAACATATTTAGCTGTAATCTTCGATCCATCCTTCAGTGTTACACTACTATCATCGATTCTTGAAACTTTTTTCTTTAAAAGAAATTTCACACCTTGACGCTTAATTTTCTCTACAAAATTATTTATTACATCTGGAGCATTATCTGTACCTATATGTCGCTGGGGAATGGGAATGAATCTTACACCAACGGCAGCTGCTTTCCTTTCTAACTCTTCAGCTTCCTCTTGACTGGGATTAAATAGCTCTTGAGGTGCACCATTCTCCAGAAAAATGTCATCAATGTATTTTACCAAAGCCCATGCAGCCACATCATCATGAAGAAGATTACCCAAATTTCCGCCTATATCGGGTTTCAGATTTAATAAACCGCTTGAAAGAGTCCCAGCTCCACCTATTCCACACATAATAGCACATGGAGAACATTTTGTACACTTTTTATATTCAGTGGCAGGACAGAATCGTTCCTCCACACTTTTCCCCATGTCAATTATTAAGATCTTCATTTTACTCTGTTGAGCGATTTCCCTTCCTGCGAATAATCCAGCAGGACCTGCTCCAACTATCACAACATCATATTTCAAATCTTTCCCTCGAAAATAGAAACCAAAAATTAAGACAATTGAGATAATTTATATTTTTCGTCTATAAGACATGTATTAAGATACTTAAATAGTCGTTTGTGATATTTTACGTGGTGATAATTTAATGAGCAGATTGAATAGATTCACAAGGAAAACCTCTAAATTTTCTTTTGAAGAACTAAAAGATGACGACGTTGA
Source organism: Candidatus Hodarchaeota archaeon (assembly GCA_016840035.1). Taxonomy (GTDB): domain Archaea; phylum Asgardarchaeota; class Heimdallarchaeia; order Hodarchaeales; family Hodarchaeaceae; genus Hodarchaeum. Next base: position 822 of record JAEOTC010000155.1, read on the forward strand.
CTTCTGCCTTAACTTAATTAAAAAGGTGATTGTTGGACCCGTTCTTCTCAAAGGTCTTAATATCTTTACCTTGGTTGGGAAAAGCAAAGGAAAAATTGTTGGGTTGATAACAGGTTTAGTTCCTCAATCTCCTCAAGTTTCGATAATCCCACGAATTTTCTTTTTACATCCTGTTGATGGACAATTTGCACGAAAAGGTTTGACGGTGATGTTGCTTAATGAATTCATTAAAGAGGTGAAGATCCGTTTACCTAACGCAGGTTTTATTGATGTGATTGTCAATCCTCGAAATATAACTTACGTCGCTTTATATTCTCTAAATGGATTTGTTATTAATGGTTTTGTACAAGGTCCTTCAGGTTCTCCAAATCAAGTGTTTTTGAGAGCGAGGCTTAAAGAATAACTTAAAAGAACAGAAACGGTTTAACTTGAGAAACTTGAATTGAAAACTGGTTTTTTATTGAACCTCTTTCAGATGTTATAGACGTCTCCTGTCGATGGTGAAATAGCATTTACACCAAGCTCAGTCTTTATCTCTTTTGCCAATCTTTGACAATTCTCTTCAGCACCATGCATAAGAAAAATTTGTGCATTTTCACCTACGAGTTCCGCGGTTTTTATTAGCTGTTTCCTTCCACAATGAGATGTGAAATCAAATGTGTCTACGTCAGCATTAACTTTCATCGTCTTTCCCCTTATAATGAATTTTCCCGTATCTAGTAACTTTCTACCGGGAGAGTTAGGAACTTGGTAACTGACTAAAAAGATTGCATTCTCCTTCTTTCTCGATATATTGTTCATATAAAAGATAGCATTTCCTCCTCTCAGCATACCCGCTGGTGAGATTATGACCCCAGGTTTCTTTGTAGCAAGTCTTCTATCTCTCCACCCTTTGATCCAATGTGCAGAATTTAACGCCGATTTGAAGAGTTCACCATCTCTCAGATAATTAGGATATCTCCTTAGAATATTGTTTGCATCCTTTGCCATTCCATCCACTGTCACTGAATACTTGAACTGAAATTTTTTTAAAATGCAGAGGATTTCTTGAGATCTTCCCACAGAGAAAGCTGGCACAAGCACTGTTCCCCCTCTCTCCACAATCACAATCACTCTATTGATGAATCTTTGTTCAACAGTTTTTCTGTCCATATGTTCCTCACTGGCATATGTGCTCTCCATAATTAAAACATCAATATTACCATAGTCTTGATCAGCACCCCTCAAGAGTCCCGTATTACTTGAATTAAAATCACTTGTATAGAGGATCCTTTTACCATTTGATTCCACAATAGCTTGTGCTCCCCCTGGAATATGACCTGACTCTAAAAGTTCTAATGTTAAATCCCCAACTTTTCGAGGTTCTCGGTAGTTAGTCTTTACACAGGAATCCATCATGGTTTGGAGATCAAGGTATTCAAAGGGAAGATAGTAACCACTAATATGGATGAGATCTGTTATCAATAGTTTTGCTAGTTCAAAGGAAAGAGGGGTACCATACACAGGCATCTTTCCTCTAATATGAAATATTGGAATAGTGCCACTGTGATCAAGATGACTATGCGTGAGAACTATCCCATCAACTTCATTTGGAGGTACATGCATGGGAAATCCTGGTTCGAAACCAATCATTATACCGTAATCTATTAGCAGTTGAGTTTTACGACTTTTGATAGCAACAGCAGACCGTCCAACTTCTAACGTTCCACCAAGAAATTTAATTTTTAACGAATTGCTGATAATTATTGTCACCAGCCCTCAATACATATTGTTCTCAAAGATTTAATGCTCTGTATTCTATTATCACTCAATGTTTAAAGATATGTCGATTTCTTAAACCAGAAATTTTACATGAATGTGCCTATTGACCTCGAAACCTTAGGATTCATTGATTGTTAAAACCACGGATTGATAATCTGTTTCTTGATGGTAGAATTGTCTAAACCAGTTCACTTAGAATTAAGAATATCCCGATCTCATACTCCTTAAGAGAATACCCTAGAAAATGAAAATCCACGGAAAATACGACATGAGAATAAGATCCTAAATTTGAATAAAATCGAGAATGCAGGATCTTATCTTCGATGTTTGACTATTTCTCGTTGAATCTATTGAATTCTACACATTTGACACATCTACGATTGTTCTAACCAAGTCATCTACTGCTTTTTTATTCCAAATTCTCCGTTCCTCTGTAGTAGTTTGGAAGTTTATTTCAAGTACTTGACAGGTTTTCTTGCATACCTCAATTATTCCTGTTCCGAAAATGAAATTCGGGTGTAAAAGTACTTGTTTGTATTTCCTCCCTTGTCTCAGTATATAGTCGTGAACTTGCTTTTCTACATAATTAATGGTTTCTCTGTCTATTGGAATACTCATCTCAAATTGGGATAAGGGATAAATTTCATCTAATTCTAATGGTATGATTCCAAAGGGAGCTGAATAAAAGCAGACATCAATATTATGCATATTATCTCCAATTTCCGTTACGATTAACTCTTTTATCTTCTTGTATTCTCGTGAATTGTGGAAAGGTTTAGCATTAGGTCGAGG
>JAEOTC010000156.1 GCA_016840035.1 Candidatus Hodarchaeota archaeon
AATGTTTCAATATGGGATAAACATCCTGAATACTCTCCCGTTTTCTGGTCTTGATCGTATTTATGAACTAATTCTTGGCTCAACGCAAAAGCTTCTGAAACCCCAGTAATATAGCCCGAATCAAATACTGACAATTTCAACGAACTCCTCAAAATCAATAAGAGGTAGATCTAATCTTAATAATTCCATATCGAGTTCTTGCTGCAGGTCAAACAAAAAGTCATTAGAGGGAGAAAAACATTCAGATTCGACAAGTGCTTTACGTAATTCCACTGCCTGTCGTTTAAGAAGTAGTAATTCTTCACCTAGGTTGTGTTGTACCGAAAGAACTAACTCAAGTGTATCATAAACCCCTGACCAATAAACACGGAGATCTATTCCTTTTTCAGAATTTATCGCAGAGGTTTCAAGTACCAATGCTTTAGACTTAATTTGACCTAGAAAATCAGCTAAATTCTCGGACACAGACGCGTGCCGATGGAGATAGATAACTAATTTACAGATTAAATCAACAGTGTCAATAACCGCTCTAAGATAAAGAGGATTCCGAGAGGGAATATTTTCTTTTAACCGAGGAATATACACACGTGCTAAATAGGGAATATCAGAAAGTGACAACCTCTTAAAAAGCTGTTCGTAAAAATCCACGACTTTTCTCCCGAGTGGTGACAAAGAGTATATCCCTTCATCCTGTTTCATTAAGAGTCCGGAGAGAAGATTCAAATGATAATATAGCTTTCCAGAATCAATTTCCAGTAAACTCATTAATTCACTATACGAATATGGTCGACTTGAAACCAATTGAAGAATAGTGCGTCTAATTTCATGATCCAACGTTTGAATAATTATCTGTTCCGAGGGAATCAGCATATTTCTATCCCATTGGTAAGAGAGTCTTCCCTCTCTTATACTTTTTTGAAAAGAAAATTTAGCATTTCCAGATGGAGATATGTCTTTCAGGTTCCTTCAATTCATTTTAACATTAGTAAAACCAAGTCTAGATACTTATAGAAGGGGGGCCTTTAGGACCAGGAGATCTATGGATAGTTGGTGAGGGTGATTCGTCATCGGAATCTTTAATACCACCCATCCGAAATAAAATCACGTCTGTCAGCCAATAAACACCTTCCTTAATACCTACACCCGTCTTGGCGCTCGTTCTGAAAACCTTGATATCCCGATTCTGGATATTGTTAATACCCAGGATATTTCGTAAATCTGCTTCAAGAACTTCTAAATCTCCCTTAATTAAATCGACTTTATTCACAAAGATGGATAATGGAAGGTTATCTAAATGACTCAAAGACAGCATGCGTCGGATGTTAGTCCGAACCTCAGGATGGCGCATAGGATCAGAAACATCAACAACAAAAATCAATCCAACGGAATTTTTAGTGTACATCTTCCAGAGAGCTCTTCGATACTGAATTTGACCCCCTAAATCCCATACAGTAAATTTAACCTTATCGAGGATTATTGTCTCCGCATTCATTCCCACAGTTGGGGTAGTATTAGGGATCCAACGACCAAACTTTAACCGTTGCAAAATGGAAGTTTTTCCTGCACGATCAAGACCCAGAACGGTAATTTTTCCTCCCTTGATGATTTGATGAGTAATCGGAAAAAATTCATTGGATTTAGAGACTTGAGAGCTGTTATATACCATTGAAAGCCGTAATTCAACTTCTTCCAAATATTCAGAAAAGTCACTTGGAGAACTTAAATATCGTGTTTTTACTTCATGGAGAGTTTCTTGGACTTCCTTCCAATATCGGGGATTAGAATTATCTGTAGACGGATTTTTTTTGAGATCAGGAGAAGCCCTTAGTTGTTTGGCCTTACTTTCAAGCTGAGAAAGAAAATTCAGTAGCTGAGTAAGGCGTTTTTGCCGTTTTAGCAAAGAATATAATCGACAAATTAATCGGATAGTTTCCAAAGCTGCTTTTTGGTCTGACATTAGTTTTACCATCTCCTCTCATGGAATTTCATTTGGTAACAGGTGTGTCATGATTATTATATGCAATTACCATCCTGGAGTATTGAGAAACAGCTGGGAAATTTATAAGTCTCTTTTTTTCGTCAAAATCAAAATCAGGACATGTAGCTTTGATAATCCAGAGTAATTCCAGCCATTTTTTCGCCGTGGCAGAGTTAATTCCTAATTGTTTGCAGAAATCAGTTAAGGAGATAAATCTCTCCCGCTTATTATCAATGAAATATGCAATAATATCACCCACTAATTCGTCATCACTTCGTCGACGCATCTTTTCACCTATCAATTATCTAGTACTTTATAGTATATAAGATTTACTATTTACGATATAATATATAGTATATAATTCTGTGAACCGACAATATGACGTAGAGTATGGTAGAACTATTTATACGATAAGTTGTTTAACTACTACATCATCCATATTCTATTCCTCTTATTCAAGTTTTATTCTTCTTCTTTTTTGATCTGAGTCTTTCAGCAGCTTCAGTCTCAGGATGATGTTCTAATATATGATTATCATAATCCTGTTTTTTAATCGGTTTTTTACAATGACTGCAATCAAAATAACATTCAATACCTTCAATAGAGTCAGTTAATAACTGTTCCAACAACTCCTGTCCAGAAAATTTTGGAGTTAATTGTGCTGTGATATCTGGATGAAAGAACCCGTCTTGTATAAGAGATGGTGGTTCATAAGAGGGATCTCTCATTTTAGTAAGTTGTTGAAAAAGAGGTTGATTTTTTCTTTCCTTAATGAAATATTCTCGCCAAAGCTGATCTTCGTACGAAAGCTTCGCAATGTCTCCTTGACTCATTTCTGTTAATAGAATCCACAAATCGGCTTCCAGGTTCATGAGTTCTAGTTTCTTTTCTCCATATTCTGCTTTCAGTGTTTTAATCTCGAATTTATTCATTTTACAGGCTCCTGTTTTCTCTCCTATTCAAATCTAGGTTTTCGATCTGTTATACGTTCTTTGTCAGTTCTTTTTCGTCGAACGGCTTTTCCTCGGCGTAATCTAGCAAATCTGATTCTCGACCCCTCGCGTGAGTCAGGATGGTCATTGAGGTAATGTTCTGCTAACTCTTGTCCTAAGGCAAATTTTAACTCGCACTGATTACATGTATAGCGTTTTTCAGTCATTTTTTCAGTCATCCTCATTTATTCTTAATATTCACCAGAATATATTTCCTTACGTTTTGGCTCATTTCATTCGCATTCCTGTCGGCTTACTTGATAATGTCAGCTAGTGCATTCTCCAGTCCAATAATATCAGTCAAGGATGTTTCATAAAAGTTAATAGGATAGATGGTATTTTTTGTCAACAATGCTTTGATTTTAGCGAGTTTACTGTCCTTTTCCTCTTCATCAAGGAGATCCACTTTATGTAACAAGACACCTAAAGGGAGATTATCATTAGGAACAAAATACGTGATATTGTTCACTGCTTGTTCTAAATAAAATTTGGAGAGGAGTAATTGATCACTATTGAGAACATCAATGAAGAAAATAATCGCGCGTCCTTCTCTAAATAGATATTCGGGATTTCCCTCCAGAACTTTTCGCAGAAAAGGAACAAACCCGGTCATGTCGTAAACTTCATAGGTTAATCCCTGGAAGGAGAGCTTCCCCTTTTCAAAATCCGAAGTTGAGACAGGAGGATCAGTTAAAATGCTTTGAGGGGCTTCTCCTCGTAAAGCTCGTAAGACAGAGGTTTTCCCACAACCAGACATTCCAAAGAAAATTAATGAAAGGTTGGGAGGAGGGTAAATATCATTGAGAAGTCGTTGTTCTACTGCTTGTTTCTGTAGCTCAGAGTATCGTTTGATCTCACGGGGGGTGAAAGGAAAAGATATACTCGAATCCTCGAGAGTTAAAATCATTTTGTGTAAAATAGCCAAGTCTAGTTGATGGACTAATCCATATTTGTCCTTATAATAACTGATATCGTCCCAGATTTTATACACCATGGCAGGACTAATGGAAAACTGTAAAGCAACTTTATGTGCTGGAATAATGTCTTTTAATTCAATTATTTCTTGAATATCTGCTTGTGTAAGCTTATTTTTCTCTCCACGAGGCATAACTATGTTTGTTACCTGTTGGTATAAAAAGTTATCTGATGGTAGAATAGGTTTTTTTAATCCAAAGAGTTCTTCTCTCTAGAGGACATGGGTTTGAAAAAAGAAGTGACCACCACAACACCTGTAAATTTCTAGTCTTTAGAAAGATCTCTCCGGAAGATCTCTATGACCCAAATTCCCTTAATAGCTCTAAAAATGCGTTTAAAATTATGAGAATGAATGATGGCATGAATTACTTTCGGATCATGAACAAAACTGCGATAACTGCTACCTTTGATTCTTTGAAAGAGATTTATGCCAGAAAAACCAAGTCTTACCCACCAAGAGGTGCGTGGATAGACAATACCATAATATTCATTAGTCCGGTCGATGCTTTTTGTCACTAAAGCTGACATATCATCGTAGCAACAGAGTACTCTATCTAACGTAACTACGTCTGCAGATGGAATTTCGGGAGCAAGGGTGACAAAATCACCATAATAAAAGGAAGCTTTATCTCTATAACCTAAGCGTTCCGCTTCGGATTGAGCCACATCTAAATACGCCTTCGAAGCGTCAACATTCATAAGTTTGGATAGACCTTTCTGTGATAATTCATGAGAAATAGCTCCTATACCTCCTCCAATATCAAGGAGGGAATTCTGATCATCAATAAAAGAAACGAGCTGATCTAGTAATATCCGTGTGGTTTTATTTGGTCCTTTACGATGATAAGTCCGTAATTCCTTTTCTACAACTTTCTGATTGAACATTAAGTCAATCCCACAGCACTGTGGAGATTCCATAAGAGACCAGTAGTTTTAGCAAATAAAAACCTGTGCATACGAATCTAATAGAAATCATCAATAAACAGAACGAGAGAGTGAAGTGAGAAGAAAATTACACTAGAAAAAACAACTTTGATCGGAAAAGGAAAGACCACCAGACAGAAGACCAGAAAACTCACGAACACACACTATTAGACTCCTTAAGGCTATTTCTTCAAAAAACGAGAGGACTGAACTTTCCACGCGATTGTATAGATAAAAATCGAAGTAAAAAGATTCGGCAATATAATACAAAAAAATTTGTCAGAAATAGATTCCATTATGGAAGATCTTTTTTATGTCGAAACGCTAGATAAGATGGATCCTTGAGCGAAGAAAAATGTAAGTCGATAGAAATCACATGAACAGTAGTGATGAGATTACATGAGGATTAGATAGTGAGTAATGAAGAGACCAGAGAGGGAGCAATAACTGAAATCACCCATACAATAAGAATCTGCACAATTTGTAGAGGAGAGGTAGAAGATACAAGGAAGCTCTTTATCTGTCCCTTTTGTTCCACGACTTATCACACTAGCCACTTAGCAAAATGGTTGCAGAGAAGAAAATATTGCCCAATC
>JAEOTC010000157.1 GCA_016840035.1 Candidatus Hodarchaeota archaeon
ACATATCAGAGTACTGTATTATTTCATAGGCGAGATCATATGGACCTAAAAGACGTGATTCTGAAGAGGAGAAGTATACGCGTTTTTAACAGGGATAAAAGTGTTAATAAACAAACAGTACTGGAAATTCTGGATGTTGCACGGTGGGCACCCAGTCATTGTAATACTCAAGAAGTTAAATTCATAGTTATCGATGATGAAAAAAATAAAAGAGCAATTGTAGATGGAGGTGGTTCTCCATCAATTCTCACAGCACCGATTGGAATTTTGATTACATACAGCAACAGATCAGATAATCTGGAATATCGCGATTATATTCAAAGTGCTGCAGCTGTAATTCAAAATATTTGTTTATATGCGTACACAAAAGGTTTAGGAACTTGCTGGATTAATCATTTACCTTCTAAAAAATATTTGAGGAATCTTTGTGGAATTCCTGAGACATATGATCCTATAGCATATGTGATAATGGGATATCCTATCCGTTCTCCAAAAAATGTGGAAAGAAAAATGGCAATTGAAGAGATGACAAGTTACAATAAATTTGAGTTTAAAGTAGAACAGGAGAATAATGTAGCTTCTAGACGGTTTTTTCGAAGATTGTACTATCGTTTACCTACTTGGCTTAAAAGGAAAATTAATCCCTTTGTGCAGAAACATTTTGTAAAGAGATTTGAAAACTGATGCAGTCTCCGTATCATAGATTAGTCTTAAGTATAATCCCACGCTTATTAACCAATTTAGATCGAGATGGGAATTCTCCGACATATGGTTGTTTTGATAGAAATTTTTGGCATTATAAGATTCGAGATTTTGCTAGTGCTATTCTTCAACAATCTGCCTTAACGTTAGCATTAGTATATAAACACAATTTTCAGGGGAATATCTATTATGAGAAGAAAATCATTAAAGAATATGCAATTGCGGCGATTAATTATTGGACTAAAATTCAACATCGGGATGGGTCATTTAACGAATATTTTTGGATGGAGCATTCGATACCATCCACCGCTTTCAGTTTGTACGCATTGTGTGAAACATGTGAAGTTCTAAACTATTTTCCAAAAAAAGTTCTTATTTCGATGAAAAATGCATGTAAATTTCTTCAAAAAAATAGTGAAACTGGAGCCCTGAATCAAGAAATCGCAGCTATAGCAGCCATACAATTTGTTGGGAAACTTATGGAGAATAAACAAATAACAGCAATTGCTCAAAACAAGATAAATAGGATTTTAGAGAAAGAAAACGATGAAGGGTGGTTTACAGAGTATGGGGGTGTTGATGTTGGGTATTTATCCGTGAGTTTAGATTTTTTGATACGATATTTTGAGCTGTCTAACGATTTCAGAGTGCTACAATCTGCAAGAAGAATCATCAACTTTCTGAAATATTTCATTCATCCAGATGGGAGTTTGGGAGGGGAATATGGTACAAGAAATACAGAGTATTTTTTGCCATATGGTTTTGAATTTATGAAAAAATATGAACCGATTTGTTATGAGATAATACCGACACTCTTCTCGTATATCAATCAACCACATTATGATAATATGTCCATGGATGAACGCTATATCTTACATTATACCAGTCATTCCTATGTTAAGGCGTTATTAATTTACACTAATGGAAAATCAGATCGGAAATTACCATATGTAAACAATTTTACACAAATATTTGATGAGTCTAAACTCATCATTCATAGCACTAAGTGTTACTATTTTATTGTGAGTGTTTTAAAAGGTGGTGTGTTTAAAGTAATTAGTAAAAAAAATTATCAAACAACAATAGATTGTGGATATAAAATTATTGTTGGAGAGAAGATTTATGTTTCAGAATGGCCAAATCTTACAAATTCCTTCATTATGAAAGATGACTGTGTGGAAATAAATGCACAGTTTAAAAAAGTTAGATATTATGTTCAAAATCCATTTTTACTCTCCATTGTAAAAGCGTTATCATTCATCTTTGGAATTAAAGTTATCAAATTTTTGAAAAAAAACCTAATTTTTAGTGATAAGAAATATTCATCTATGGCATTAAAGAGACGTTTCGAACTGAAAAGAGATAGGATTCTTATTGAAGATACAATCTACTGTGAGAAGAAAGGTATAGTTAAAGCATGTAATCAATTATCGATGAGATATTCACCCTCATCACGATTCTATCAGATAAACACTCTGGATAATCAAACAGGAGTGCACAGTTACACCATCGAGGGAGTGAAAAAAATAAAAAAAGAGATACTATTTTCAGAGATTTCATAACTCCACTCACTAAATATAAGACACGCTATTCTCGTCAATCTTCTCACTATGAGATTGAACTGATATTTCAACTATATCATTACTTTGCTTTTTTGAAGAAACTAACTTGCAATAAAATGACATAAAGAGCCTAAGTGCGATAATGGAGTATAGAGAAAATGTATGAGAGGTTTAATAGATATTCGTCATTGTAAAGATGATGAAGTAAAATTGTGATTGCAGATTTAAAGTTGAATAAAACGAATGTGAAAATTTCGATTTTGTAATAATTGTTAGTGAGAAGTCACAGATAAATCTATAAAGGATCAATTCTTCCTAAAATGAAATTTCAGAAAAAAAGTGAAGTGATGTTACTTCCGATCGAAAATGTTTGGATTGAACTAATCAATGGTGAAAGTAAGCATCGTCATCCCCTGTTATAATGAAGAAGAGACTGTTGTTAAAGTGGTTAACAAAATCAAGACTCTTAAACTGGAGCATAATGTAGAAATCATTGTGATTGACGATTGTTCCACAGACCACTCTACTTCCCTCATTTCTTCAATGGATGATGTTAAACTTATTCGACATAAATCCAATCTCGGTAAAGGGGCTGCCATTCGAACAGGCATCACCAACGCATCTGGAGACATTCTCATTATTCAAGACGCAGATTTAGAATATGATCCAATGGATATTCCACAACTTTTACAACCCATACTAGATGGTAAAGCTGATGTTGTCTTAGGTTCACGCTTCAAAGGACACATAAACAGTATGACAAAATCTCATTGGATAGGAAATAAATTCCTAACATTTATGACCAGCATCTTATTCGGACGGAAGATAACAGATGTGATGACCGGGTACAAAGTTTTTAGAAAACAAATTTTCGATGATTGGGAAATCGAATCTAACGATTTTCAAGTAGAAGTTGAATTAGTCACAAAAATCCTAGAGAAGAAATATCGTATAGTGGAAGTGCCAATCAGGTATACGTACAGAGAAAAAGGAGAATCAAAAATCACATGGAAAGATGGGTTCGCCTCTCTCTTCTTTCTTTTAAAACAGAAAAGTAAAAACATACATCTCAAACCATCAATTATCATAGCCCTATTTTATATCGTCTATGTGATCGGACAATTATCAACACTAAATTATGACCCTGAATCGTTCATATTTATTGGTACACAATGGTTAAATAACGATCCAAATGGCACTATGGGCTATGATGGTCAATTCTTCTATTACATCGCAAAATATCTATTTGCTACCCCCCTTCACATGATTGATATTCCGAGTTATCGGTTCCAACGCATTCTCTACCCACTGCTTATTCGCATATTATCTCTTGGACAATATGATCTCATGCCGTGGGTAATGATATTCATCAACATTGGAGTAGTTGTCATTGGCACAGAAGTTTTAGACCGTCTACTTCGGCTAAAAAGACTGAATCCTTGGTACAGCATCATATATGGTCTTTTTGTTGGGCAACTCTGGAGTGTTAGACGGGATTTATCAGAACCATTAGCATGTATGTTTGTTCTTCTTGCAGTATACTCATATGCTCGAAAGTCACATTTACTCTCAGCCACTCTCTTTTCATTAGCATTATTCGCAAAAGAAACCACGCTTCTGTTTGTAGGAGGTTATATAGTGAGTTTCCTAATGCATCGACAATTTAAAAAATGCATACATTTTGCAGTTCTTTCGCTAATTCCTTTCGCGTGCTATCAACTATTGTTAAGGTTTCTATTTGGAACATTTGGACTTATTGGAACTGGGATGTATAATCCAACAATTCTTCCATTCTTTGGGATATATCAAAATTTGATCAAGCCATCTCATCCCATTCAACTACCTGAACTCCTAAATATGACCACCATGATTATCATCCCATCAATAATATCCTGGATTCTTGCCATTGTGAATTTACTGAGGAGGGAATACAAACCCGAGATTCTCTTTTTGCTCCTAAATGCCTTCTACTTAACATTTCTTCCTCGATTCTCCTATGTAGAAATCATGGCATATGCTCGTCTCGCTATGCAGTTGGTCGTTGCCTTCATTCTTTACAGCACAATGACCAAGAATCAACGTCTATTAAACTTCTCACTCATATGGGTACTACCTCTTACAACATATTTCACCTATGGGAGATAATTTTCTAAGGAGAATTCCTTAAGCCAAGTCTTATCTCAAAGAAAGGGATTGAGATTATTCTCAGAGATTACGATAGCGCCATTAACTAATGCTGAGATTTCTCCATCGCTTCGATCTATCCAGTAGGAGATCACTGATCGAATTCGAGGTGAAGTACCGGCTATATGAGTGGAATAGGAAGTTAACAATAGTTCTGAAGAATACGTTTTATTAACGTAGTTGTGGAGTACCCATTCACTTCTGTAGCTAAAATAATTTTTCCGCCATACGATGTCACAAGATCTGCTTCAGGGAGTTGAGTGAGAGCGTAACCCGCTTTCACATGGACATCAGGCTTTACAAGAGCAATTAAT
>JAEOTC010000158.1 GCA_016840035.1 Candidatus Hodarchaeota archaeon
AGAAACACATATTCCTTCGGTTATAGAAGAAATTGGTGTTTGTGCTCTTGATTTTACAAATATTCATGGTGAATCAGAGGATATTACTGACATTGATCGACGTAGTACTCGTTTATTTACGATTTGGTGTGAAAATGGGGAAACAGATGAGGTTGTTGGATTAGTTCGAGGTTATTTTGTACTCCTCCCTTTCACCACATCCTCACCTCCTGATTGGGAACATCATTACTCCCTTCAAAATGAAATTCATAGTTATCCAATGGCCATTATTTCTTCCATTCGTGCGATATCTTTAACGAGCGAAGATTTAGACTATTTTATCACTAATGTATTGAAAGAAATATCCATAAACTGGATGAAAGTGAGAAAAAAAGCTATTACTCGTCTTCCTCAAGGATTAGGCTTATGGAAACGGTATGTTCTTTCGTTTGAAGAAATTATTCATTATTCATTTACATGTCCTTCAATAGATCGGGATATAATTGACGCATTAAAGAGGAAAGGATTTAATTTAACAGGAATATTACATGTTTTGTCATCCCCCTCTTCTGTGTATGATCAGGCAGCCATTAGTCATCATATAAACAGAAGTAAAGAAATTATGGAGAAATCTGAAAAGGACTAATAAGACCTCTTTGACGAAAGCCAGCTTTAAAAAGTCTAATCCCAGTCTGACGACGAACACACACTAGTAGACTCCTGAAGGCTTTTTTCTAAAAATAACGAGAGGACTGAAAATTTCCACACTAAATTTTATTTAGTAACCCTTGGGCTTTGATTGCTTGAAACCTTCTTCCGAAGAGTTAAAGTGTTTCTAGAAGGATAGTCTGAAGGATGAGGATATTTATAGATTTTTGGGAAAGGAGGACGGTCTTTCGAATTGGATTTCATGACTGTATTTGTCAGCCAACTCTTTAAAAAGAATTCTGGACAGGATGAGTCACACATCCACTATCCGGCAGGATAGCTGGAAAAACCGTATTACTATCCGTTGGGACTACTTGAGAAAGGATTTGAGAGCGAGCGCGAATATTACACGCCGCGTTGATATCAGCATTGAGATGCACTCCACACTTCTGGCAGATAAACACACCTCGAGAAACCCGATTGTTTTTCTCCGTATGCCCACATCTATTACACTTTTGGGAGGAATAAGCTTCATTTACACGTATAACTGTTATTCCAACAAGTTTGGCTTTATATTCAAGCATTTGAATGAACTTAGCGAAGGGTAGCTGGACAAATGCTTGGTTTATCCGTTTACCGAGGTTGCAGTGTTGTTTCCACCCCGGTATATAACCAATAACAAGGGTGTCGATATTTTGAGCCATGCAATGGGAAATCAGACGGCGGGAGGTCTGATGAAAGAAGTCATACAGTTTATTCATCCGTTTGCGATGTAATCGAAGGATTCGAGGGGTGATTACTGAGGAATTGCAAGTAGAGGCTAAAGACCGATAATGAGCTAAACGCTTATTATACCACTGATTGATGGTTTTTACAACCCCGCCTTTGACGAGAACTCCGTCTGACGTAGCTACGAGATTGGAAATCCCTAGATCAATACCCAGCGTACGAGAAGATTTTTTAGAAGCCAGAATGGGTCTCACCTGCACCTCATAAAGAATTTCTATTACAAAGCGATCATAATAAGGAAGTAAGCGTGCTCCTACACAGGTGTCGGCCGTTACGGGAAGCGCTCCCACAGGAAAGGTAGGAAATCCACGTGCCATGAGATTTTTCGCAAATAATATGACATTATTTCGAATTCGCACTCGTGGCCGTGGAAAATTGAGCATATGCAGGCTATTTTTTGGTTTATATCGTGGAAGACGTGGACGGGCGCGAAACTTCGTGGGATCTTTTTTCCAAGCTCTCACCGCGGCGAAGTAACTCCGCCAGGTCTGTTCAATTTGCCGGAGAACCTGTTGTGGTAAATAGCTATCTGAAAGTTCCTTAAGCGCGAGGTACACGGGTTCCTGTTTGAGCCGATGATAAAGGGCGGTGTATTGAATCCATTTCCCGGTGTTAAAGAATTCCTGTCGGACCTCAAAGGTTGCGCGATTATATAAATTCTTGGCACAGATACAGAGATCTGTGAAGATAGGCCGCGGCGTCATCTGTATGCGGATCGTTAGTTGTGGTTGAGCTGGTTTAGTTTTTCGCATTCCCAGCTTTCTGAGGGTTCTTCCGCCTTATAAACTTGTATCAGAGAGAGAACGGTGAAAATGACGAAAACGACGACTGTCGACTGGTTTTTTAAAGGTGAGTGGGACATTTTTTTGTTGTTGTCAGACAAACTCGGTCATGTTCATCAGAAATAGAATCATTTCGCTAAACCAATAAATGGCTTCTTTGATCCCAAAATAAAATGTTCGGTGATCTAAATGTTAAAAAAAAGGAATTAGCTATTATAGATTAAGAGGCCACGATGGAAAGATGCAATGTTTGTGGAAGTCAGGAAATAAGTAGATTCTGGAGTTTTAGTGCTCTTCCTCTAGTGTATTGCTCATTCAGATGCAGAAGTATTGGAACTAGGTTTTTGAATCTTTTTTTAGGAATACTTTTAGGTTTATTCTTACTATCCTTTCCCTATGGAGTTTTAGAACCCCGGGGATCTTATAGTAACGTTTATGCTGGGGGACATGTGTTATTTTTTATCTTATGGTTATCAGAGCTATATTTGATATTAATTGTTATTTATGGCTTCTGGTTACACCGCAATAAGCCCTAACGCTCTAATAAGACCGAAACATAAAACACAAAAGAAAGTTCCTGAAGATTTACGGTCATTCATCAGAGAAGATCACAGCCAGGTCAAAAGAATGGAAAAAAAGTAGGTAAAGAAATGAACACCAGACAGAAGACCGAAACTCAAATTTTACACACCATAACGTTTCCTTGAGGCTATCTCGTCAAGAAAACGAGAGGACTAAAAAATTCCGCATTTCTAGATAGAAATAGCCCTTGTGCGATGAGTGGGAGCCAGAAAAGCCTCAAGACATTTATGAGCGAAGAGGGGTGACTTGTTTCACTTCAGCTAAATAATCTTGAATCTTAAGATGATTCATCCGCTGCTGGAGAGAGGCATTAGAAGCAATTTACTTCTGCCACTTATCCATATTGGTGATACAGAACCTAAAAACTCTTCTGTACCTGGAAAAATTTGTTTAGTCAGACATTTTAGACGAAAATTCGATGTATTAATTCTAGACCACTTATATTCAGAGGGATGGGTGGAACTTGGAGGTGAGAGAAAAAGTGTATTTTCTCACTGAAATTCATATTCTTCGAATGTGAGTTGAATTTCTAATCCTTTACTGGTTATATTATCTTGATTACTAAGAAAGATAGAAAAAGAAAATCTGATAAAATCTCTATCTGATGAAAAAGAAAAATAAAAAGGATTAGAGAATTGAAAAAAATGAAACCTAAAAGAACCTCACAGACTTTAGTGCTCTGTATTCTCATGTTTTGCTTAATTACAACCATAAAAGATCTTCCATCATTTTCTGAAGAAATGGAAGGTAAATATCAGATCACTTCTGAAGGTAGAAATCCGTTGGACATTTTTAATGCTGTTAATCATTCGCAATATGTCTATTGGATTAGATACTTAACTGACGAAATAGGTACACGTCCTTTGCCTATAACATCTTCAGGGAATACCAGAGCTCGAAATTGGTTATTATCGACGTTTAATTCATTTAATTCGGATCGTCTGATCGTAGAGGAGATTGGTGGCCATAAAAGTGTCGTTGCACTATTACCAGGAGTTTATCATAATACAAGCAATAAAATCATTGTAGTCGGAGCACATTTTGATACTGTACCAACCACAAAAGGTGCAAATGATAACGCAGGAGGGGTGAGTTTTGTCTTAGAAGCTTGTCGCGTTTTAGCTAATTCCGGTGTTGATTTTAATTATGATATCTATTTTATCTGCTTTAATGGAGAAGAACAGGCTTTTTATGGTTCCTTTGAGATGGTTAATTACTTTAAAGCCTTACATAAGAAAGTATTAATATGTATTAACGCTGATATGATTCTTAATGACGATACAAGTCGTCCCATGGATGAAAAGCAGATAATTTATCATAAAGGAGATAGAACCATGGGTAGAGGTGAAAAATATGGTGAATGGGGAAGATTATTGGAAAGGATTTCCGAGCAATTAGGAAAGGGGTACTGTCATTCTGAACCGACTGGTGAATTTGATGAATTCGGAATTTTATCTGATCACTCTGCTTTTTGGAATTCAAATTACCCTGCATTATTTGCACATACTATAAGGGATTCGCAGTATCATCAGCCTGGAGACACCTTGGATAATCCTGAATTAAACACGACATATCCTGTGGAAACCACTGCAAGTACTGCAGTGCTTGCAGCTTTAACTTCTCAATATGGACGTGAAATCCTTGACAATGTTAATGATACAGATGCTGATAATCTTGATAATCAGTTAGAATTAATTTTAGGTACAAATGTATCAGATTCTGATTCTGATGGTGATGGTTTTACAGATTTTTATGAATATACTAACAGCTGGGATCCATTAAATCCTTTAATACCAGAGGAGACAAAGAATATTACTACAACATCAGTAACCTCGACAAATGAGTATTCTAATGAGTCAGAATCAGAAAATGCTGAACTTCCGAGTAAAAATAGTGAATCCACGTCTAGTGGATTTATAAATTTCTTGTTATTGCTACCTACTGTACTGTGGACTAGAAAAAGAGAAAAATATTAATTCACAATAAAGAAGAAATCCCCTAAGCTATATCGGAATATCTTGGTCCCGAACCTCGCTTTATAGAGGAAAAATCTCTTCCCACTTAAGAAATCTATTATGAAAAACCAGCAAAGCCTCTGCAAAAAAAAGTGATAAAGAAGAAAAAACTCATGTCAAAGAAGTGACCAGCAGACATAAGACCAGAACTCAACTAAACACACATTTACGACTCCTGAAGGCTATTTCCTAAAATACGAGAGGACTGACCATTTCCACATTATTTAACAGAATTGGAGAATTTTACTTAAGAAAATTATCATATACATCTCCAGTGTCTATAGATATCGTTTTCAAAGCTGTCTGCCAGGTCTACGAAGAAGATACCCATAGATACCTAAACTCAACAGAAGTAAAAGAAAGGAATTACTCGCGTTAGTAGTTGAATCGGCTGTTGTGGCACTCTCATAGAGTTC
>JAEOTC010000159.1 GCA_016840035.1 Candidatus Hodarchaeota archaeon
CGGTTTTTCTTTAAAAACATAATTAACAGAAAAATTACCACCTGGAGGCAGATTACTAAAGATCCACCGATATAGGGTTGAATCATGAGTAGGAATTCTCATAGAGCGAATATTTTGTAATGATTCCGCTTTATTTACTTTTAATTCTGGTGGAATTACATCTTCAATGAGAATTTCTTGAATATTTTCCCCTGTTGTATTAACAAAATCTAATTTTGCTTCTAAACTTTGATGTAATGAATGGTATAAGTTCAATGCTACTACTTGTCGCTCTTTCCTAAGAATGATTGATCTTTCTACTCTCTTTCGCAATACATATTCGATCTTTCCTTTCTCCCCTGCTACTAATTTCTCTGCCTTCCATGTGAAGACTGTTCCCTCATTAGTTTTCTTTCTGTCATCTAATTCAAAATTCGTTTGGAAATCAACAACTTCCCATCTATAAGGGATCCTATCAACAATCTCTATGTCCAGAAGATCCTCTTCATATTCATTTGTTATTTCAGTCCTGGCTGAATACTCAATATCTAACGTATCCGCAAGATTAATTTGATGTTGTTTTGAATCCTCTTTTGGTGTATGTTCAGATTTTTCGACACCTTTATTGGGCTGTGATTTCTCATTATATTTTTCTGTGTCATTCACCTGTCTTTTCGTTTCGATACTAGTGTGTGGTGACATAAATCTGGTTTCTCCCCTCTGATCCTTAACTACTGCATCACTTCGAATTTTCTTTTCAGTTTGTTTCCTTGCAGTTTTGGATACTGCAGCAAGTACTGCAAAAGAATCCATTTTAGAAGGATCATCAGTTTTTAATTGAGGAATTAGGAAATCCTGACGATTGAAATCTAGAGTGGTATCAGTTGAGAATTCATTGCTCTGCAATGGAATTAGCCCTTCTTCCTCTTCTAGGGGTAGAATTTTAATTTCTGGAAGATCTTCACCGATTTGAGCCTGTAAATTACGCCCTTCCTCGATTTCCTCTTCTCCTGTAGAAATTTTACGATCAAGAGCGTTTAAAGCCATTTTAAATTGATAGGTTGCGGATGTAAACCCATATCTTTTTCCTTTATCAACCAATATTTTCGCCGTATCAACATCTTCAGTCATAAGGTGTCTAACTATTGCTTTACCATAACAACTTGCGGCTTTATCCATTTTTTTAAGCTCTAGATAAAAATCTCCCGCTATGGTAAGATATTGCCCTGCTTTTTTTCTATCACCTTGTGAATCGAAGCATTTAGCTGTCGATTCGTAGATTTCAGCTGCAATTTCTAGAGAGTGAGTTGTTGCTGCCTCTGCTTCAGAAGCTAGTTTTTCACAGTCCGTATCTACCATTTTCTATACTCCCTACTTACTTAATTGCTAAAAAAGTGGATTTAATGATCAATACCTCTGAAACTCGGGGTGTATAATCATCTAGCGGATCTTTATCATCATAAGGAATTTGTTGAAATGTCCGAGAGAATATTACCCAAGCGACTCTTTTGTTATCACTTGTAACAAATCGATTAATTTTCTGATAGGCGTCATCTGGATCCTGTGTAAAATATTGATGACAAAGATCTTTAACTTTCTTTAAAGAAGTCTCTTCATTATTTTGTGCATATAAATGCAAATATTCTAATAAATCGGCTTCTTTGGGATTTATTTTCTTTGCTTTCAGCAATTCGACAATTGTAGATTTATTTGTTAAAGAATCCTTTGCTTCTGCAAATGTTATATTAATAAAGGGCATAAATTCTTCACAATTAGTGCAATTGATTCCAGTTTGTTAGTATAGATGAATATTCGTTTAGATTTGATAATCGATTTAACGGTTGAATCTACAAATCACTGAATTAAATATATAGCTAATCACCTAGAATATTCGATAATTTTTCCTAAAAGAATTATTATTTCAAGTGATTTCCTTTATTTTTCAGAAAAATATCTTAAATTATCACTATTATGCGTTTAAATTGGAGATCTAAGTGTCTGAGCTTCCACAGTGCCTTCATGAATTGCAGGTTGTGCTTCAAAGCTGTACACGCAAAATTCTTGATCTTCCTCAAGGATATCGAAGAGCTGCCATTCTTATTCCACTGTTTCGGAAAAATAATGAATGGAATATACTTTTTACGAGAAGAACTGAGAAAGTGTCCCATCATAAGAATGAAATATCTTTTCCTGGGGGGAGATTTGACGAATCCCAGGATGAGAATTTAGTACAGACCGCCTTACGTGAAGTAAATGAAGAAATTGGATGTGAAAAGATTCTAGTTTTAGGGGAATTGGATGATATTTTCACAGTCAGTGAATTTGTTGTTACCCCAATTGTAGGTTTTGTAGCTGAAGATTTCGATTTAGAGTGTTCAAATCATAATTCTGACGAGATAGAATATGTTTTAAAGGTTGCAACAAATAAAATATCTAATATTGACCATTACTGGACAGAAGCGGTACCGTATGAAGGAGGAAGATTATTCCATGTTCCTTTTTTTAACTATGAGGGAGAGATTATCTGGGGTGCTACAGGACGAATTCTCGCTAATTTTCTGAATGTTTTAACCAAACTCGACAACCAGTGTAGGACAAATATGATCGGTATAGACCAGTGGAAAGTCCAAGAGAATAAAGATTATTCCAATCTGATAAAGAATTAGATCTCATCCTTTTGAACTATTCAATGTTCCAAACCTTTTATTTCCTCATAAATCGACTTTACGTTGTCGTACGTGACTTTTAAATCGCGACTAGTTAGAAGTTCAATAACCTTATCCAGTTCTTGCCCTTTCGCTCCCATAGATGCTGCAAGATTACGAGCGTGAAGTTTCATATGACCTGCTTGTATTCCAACTGATGCTAGAGCGCGAAGAGCCCCAAAATTTTGTGCTAATCCCACACACGCCATAATTTCCGCTAATTTTAAAGCTCCACCTGGAACTGACAGTTTCATTATCTTGAAGGCGATTTGTGCAATAGGATGGATTTTTGCAACCCCACCAACTAAACCAACTGCTAAGGGGATTTCAATTGTTCCAACGAGATCGCCATCTGCATTCTTTTCCCAGGTTGTTAATGAAGTATACTTACCAGTTCCTTTAATTGCAGCATATGTATGAACCCCGGCTTCAATTGCACGCCAATCTTGGGCTGTGGCTAGGGCAACAGCGTCTATTCCGTTCATGATACCTTTGTTATGTGTTGATGCACGATATGGATCCGCTTCGGCGAAAGCGTAAGCGTTAAGGATACCATCCACTACTTCAGATCCAGAGAATTTCTTTGTTTCCAATTCAGAAGTTTTAAAGATAGCTTTTGCTCTAACAAGCCGTCTTGTAGCCAAATTTGAGATAATTCGGAGAAGTGTTTTACCACCAGATAACTCCTCTAATAAAGGTGCTACAGCTTCATTCATTGTATTCACCGCATTTGCACCCATAGCATCACGAACATCTACTAGCAATTCTAGTATGACCATCGGTTCAGTGATCGTATCCAGTAAAACTTTAACATTAATGCCTCTGCAACCTCCTCCAAATTTCACTAAAATAGGATCTTGTTCATTTGCAATCTTGATAATTTCATCCTCATGTTCTAAGAATAATTCTCGAATGTAAAATGGATTTTGTACATTAATGAGCTGGATTTGGCCAATCATTATTGGTGATGTGCTGCTTGTTGTAAATCCACCAGCTGCACGAGTAACTTTGGCTGAATTTGATGCGGCAGCAACAACAGATGCCTCCTCTACAGACATTGGAACAAGGACGTCTTCACCATTAATTTTGAAATTAGTAGCAACTCCTAGAGGAATTTGTTGAACACCTATAGTGTTTTCAATATAAAATCCTTGACCTGCTTTCTCCAGTGTGGCTGAAGAATCAGCTAAATAATCTAAATCTTCTTGACTTAATTCACATAATTCTTTAATCTTTTGTTGTCGATCTTTCATCGACATTCTAAAGAAACCCGCTAAACGAGAACTGAATTTTTCATTACCCATTAAAAAACACCTTATTGAGGATTAATGAGGGGGAGAAAAGAGTATTAAAATTGTTTTTATTCCGAAAAAAACTCTTTATATGTGAAATTCTATAAATAAAAGAACTAAATGATTGATAGCACAAAGGTAGTGCTTATTAAATCATTATTCGAGGTTTATTCCAAGGAATGTCTTACCAGGACAGGTGTAATATATTGAGTACCCTGCAGGTATGGGTATTTCAAGATCATCAAGAGCTTGCACGTTATTCATGTTTGAGGATATGTAAATCACAAATATTGGTTTAGCCGTCTTACATGTGGCTGTTTTTGTAGCTCTTTTAAGGGAATATAATGCGATTTTACCTTCTGGAGCACCTGAAGAACTATGTAGCATTGTGAGAGTTGTTTCATCACTTGATGCAGGAAATAGGAGTTTTGCATTCGATTCTGTGACTTCAGCATCCTCATTTGCTGCAAAATACAGTATTGAGGAATCTTCAACCTGTTTCACAGCTTTTGGGGGCTTCTCTTTAACTGATTTGGGTTTTGTTTTTGGTGGAGGGGGTGGTGAGACAGGTTTAGTTACTTTTTCTGCTTTAGGCTTGTCTTTCGTTGTCTTAGCTTTTTTAGGTGGTGTTGATTTAGCAGGAGGTGTTGTTTCAGTAATTGATGCCGCCATTACTGGAGGAGTAACTTCCAGAAGAGCACTAGGAGTAGCTGGTGATGCTTCTAATTTCATCATAAAATCCCGGAACTTAGCTGTTTCATTCCCTTGGTCTTCAGTTGATATTCTATGGGTCATCCCCTTCTCAAGGCGCATTTGCCTAGCAATTTGACTTGAAATAAAGCGTTTTCTTACTGACGAATTCTCTCCAGTCCAGATATAAATATGTCTCGTGTCTTCATCAAGAAAAATCAAGACTTCTGTGTCTTTTAGATCTTCATCGCGTGAAGAGAACTTAATAGGAACATATTCACCATCCATACTGGGGGTGTACACGTGAATTTTACTTTCAGTCATAAATAGTCCTTCTAACTTCCAAAATCAGCGCTTCCTCTAAAAACATTTTCAAATGTGTAGAATCTTTTGGAAATTCTCTGCTGGAGAGTATTCTCTAAGTGGTAATTTTCGGGAATATTGGAAATTAAGAATGAAAAAAGTGACATTTATTGATGGACCGATAGTATGGTATCCATTTAATCGAAATTAACTCCAAATTTGGGTTTGTTGGTCATCTTCTAGCCCATAATGGAAAAATTTGGGATGGAACGAAATAATTTTAATTTATCTAGGTTTACTTAGTTAATGTCTTTAAGACGGTTTACTTCATGCGGAGGTACCAAAGAGTCGTTCATATGCCATGAATTGACTTGGACTGGCTATGGAGCAGCCTGCAAAGCTGTATTACGCGTGTTCGAATCACGCCCTCCGCTCTACTTACTTTTATCCTTTCAAATAGCACAAGATTGTCAATAAATCACAAACTAGTTCCTAATTTAGCTTAGTATGGGAGATACTACATTTGTCTGAATCATTATTTGATATTGTTGTCATTGACACTAACTTTTTCATTTCCTTATTAAACGCAGGAGTCTCTGATTCTCTAATGCCTCAACTTCAGAATATCGGGCAATCAGTTGGAATGGAGATCATGGTACCGGATGAAATTCCGAAATCAGATATTCCAGGTCGATTTAGGCAATTACGCCAGCTCATTCCTAAATATATACGCACTGAACCAGTTAAACGAACATCGAAGCTCTGGAATCGAACTGCGGAATATGCGGTCCAAGAACGGATGGTTCGAGTAAATGATGACCCTGCAGATATAGACGTAGTAATACTTGCAAAAAAATTCAGTTTGAAAGATAATAACAAGGTAGCTCTAGTCTCTGACGATGAAGGAGTAGCTCGAATAATCAAGGAGAATAAGGTATTCAAAGGAATCGAACATCTTTCATGCGGTTCATTTGTCTCAATATTGGCTGCATCTGTATCTGATCAAAAAATGCGTAAACTCTTAGATCAAACAGTTGAAAGAGTCTTTCGTGCTTCATGGAGTTACAAAAAGAAAACTCGACGATATATTGATGTGGCAATGCTGATTGATGATTTAACTGATACGGCGAGGTTCGTTAGATCAGCAGCTGAGGTTGGAGCTGATAGTAGTTTAGCGGAAATCGAAAAAGAAATCGTTGCAATTGCTCCAAAACACGAACCCGAAGTATTAAAGCCTGAGGATGGGTTAATAATTGCTCAACAGCTTGTTTTAAAGGCTCGTGGAACAAGAGAAACATATCATATTCTACAAGCGGAAGAAATCCTCCTTGAAATTCTTGCAAAAAGCTCAGAACTAATTTACTCTATAGATGGTTTAGAGCAGCGAGTTATTGTTGAGAGAATGATTAGATCTGAACTATTTGAGCACCATAGCTGGCTTCTTGATTATAGAATATCACGTAATCAGATTGTGGAAGCATTAGTCCATGCCGAAGCATGCCGAATATACATGAATTTCATTTCTGTTGGGAGAGAAGCTATCGAGAATCTAATAGCCTTGCAAGGTTTACTGTATTTGCTTTTAGGAAAATATGAAAGAGCTCTTGAGCTTTTCAAAGCAGTTCCACAAATGGATCCTGAACTTTCATCGACACAAATTCTTGGTTTAGCTGTAGCATTGATAGCTACTCAACAGCAAAACGAGGCGGCATTACTCATTAAAAGAAATGTGGAGATGATTGAAGGTATAATTACATCTATGCATGCCTACGCAAATGATCTTTATTCTCATGACCAGCGTGAACTAGCAATCAATATTCTGAAATTTCTTGTAAAGAATTTTAGTAAACAAGAAGAAGTTGACCGTTCAATCTACCGTTTATTTGTCCTTACAAGACTTCGCCAGGATTTAGTATCAGGTGAGGCCAAGATTAACAATATATTCAAGAAAAGATTAGTAAATAGAGGAAAAGATGATTCCAAGAAGGGGATACCTAAGAGTTTCATGAATAAATTGCCAATAATGTTATCAACAGGTGAAGATCCAAAGGAAATAGAACAGTTTAAAGGATTTTATCATATTCTTGATTTGGTTGAAAATAAAGAAAAAGATGAGATTTTAGCTGTTGCTTGGAATGAGAGTAATAATTCTACTTGGTTGTTGAACTTCGATTCTGCATACAAACCTGCCTTAGAGGAAAGTGTCAAAATTAAAATTACTAGTGGAAAAATTACCAAAATAAAGAAAGCGAAAAGAACAGATCCGTATCGTGCAACTTTGAGTTTTGAATCTCCCACAATTCAACCTGAACTGGTTAAGCCTTGGTAAGGAAATATTAGACCATAGTGTAATCAGCATCGTTCCAAGTCTTGCGTAATTTCTCAATTTGATCTGCAAGCGTGCTGGTTTCAATAAAATTTGGTAAATGTTGCTCGATTGGACTCCTGAATTCTTCTTTGTCCATAATTAAAAGGGATATTAACTTAGGTGATACTACCTCAAAGTATTTGTTCCACGTTTCTAAGTTCGGATGAACTATATTTGATACTTCCTTAGGGTTACGTTGAGGGATCACTGGATGCCAACCATGATCTTTCTCAATAATTCCTCGAAGACAAATCTTCGATAGTGAAGCAGCGACAATAACCTCTTTATTTAGATCTCGAAAAATCTTCGCAATTGTAACTGATCCAATTTTGTTTAAGATTCTCCCATCTACTCGTATCATATCTGCACCAAATACAGCTGCTTCTGCACGCTGTGCAAACTCATGAATCGCTAAATCAATCCCCAATACTACATTTTTGAATCCCGCATTAGCTAAAGTATAAGCTGTTCTCTCTCCTTCCTTTAAAGGTCTAGATTCTAATATATAAACCACTTTATCAGTAAATCCTTCATGAGCAACTTGTAAAAGAGCCTTTATTACAGTTGAGGAATGGGAAAAGGTTAATATAGATTTTAAAGGTCTTAAAATTTTAACAAGAGTCTCTTGAGTTTGTTTTTCTCCAATTCTTAACTGCTCTCTTCTTGTAGCGAATATCATTTCGATATTTGGTTTAGGATCGCCATTCTCTAGTCGATGAGAATCTATAAGCTGTACAAGTCTGACGAAAATGGGTAAAAGCGCGTTTTCAATCGTTGCCATTGGATGAGTGTCTAATAGTAGCTGAATTGCTGTTTTCAAGAACGATCGTGAGATTTTATCACTCGAAGTCAGACACTCTTGCTTTAATGCTATTAAACAATTTTGTGCTATCTTAGCTGCCCCACTATGAGTATCGCTATGAATAGTTTCCACATCTTTTAGAAAAGTCTTTGATAGCACTTTAATTCCAGCAGATAATAATTCTTAAACTTTGATCGGGTCCTTATTCAATGAAATTCAGTTTTTCCTCGGATCGGTTGGTATGAAGGAATATGTATTAGTTTGGAAAATTCCCTAATACAAGTCTAATTGTGAATTAATGTATAATAAGGGAAATATAAATGTTCTAACTAACGAGATTCGTATCTAGTATGGATTAACTGATAGTTTTTTGCTAAATCTCCTAGTCTGTGTGCTTCTTCAGGCGTCAAGTGATAAGAGTTAGATTCACCTATCTTATTCGTTGCTTCAATATATGCGAATGATGCCCTATCCACAAGACGCTCTGCATTTTTATGATAGCCAGTATCCCCTGTATAAGCCAACCATTTTTCTTTTGATCGGAAAATTGCATAACCTAAGGAAGGAACTTCATCAGTACCTCCAATGCCAATTATTGACCCCTGATGCTGCATTTGATAACTTTCGACCTCTGTGGCTTCATTAAGCTCCACTTTGTCTCCATCTGTTAACTTAACATGTTCAAACGGGTAAGAAAGAGGATTTTTCTGGACGGAAAGGAAAGAATCTAGGATAGCATCAATTTCAATACTACCTTCTGGTGAATAAACACGAACAGGATGACTATGGTTAAGCATACACAAAAATCCTAGGAAGGAATAGAGTCCACCAGAGTGATCATAATGTGAATGAGTAATAAAAATATGAATCGGCTTATTAATTGGAAACGATGTCAATTTCTCAACTATATCCCGTATTGTTCCATCTCCAATATCTAATAACATTAGAAAGTTTTCATCGGTCACAAGAATTTGAGTCGCTATTCCAGCCGTGGAATAAAGAACCTCATGCCTCATTGGGATCAACCTTTATTCTGGAAATGAATCCTGTTCTAACAATTTTTCAATTAAATTACATCGTAGCGCGATTTCCGCTTGTATCCCTGTTTCTCCTCCAAAAATATCCCCCATATGTTGAATATTGAGTATACTCATTAGTATCATTAATGCCAGATGAAAATTGATGGGAATATAAGTTTTGGAATAATAATCACGAAGACTAGATTGATTGTGTGCTAATATCTCTTTATAACCTGTCAGAAATGATTTTATGTTCATGGCTAATTTGGTTAATGATCTATCACTTCTGTACTGATCCACTGCTTCAACCGCGAAGAAATTACATATATCTTCCAGTCGATCATGCTCAAAAGAACCATCAAGATATTCAGGATCAATAATATGAGTTTGAATCATTGGATTCCTCCCAACTTTTACATCGAAAATTAAATTGCCAGGATGAAAATCCCCGAAAGAAGGACTACCAGAATTTTGTGATGCTTCCTCTGCGCGGGGTATAACTCGATTAAAACAGTTATGCAAATGTGTTTTCTTATCAGTAGAGATTGGCGCAGAATCAAGACTGCGTGTAATAAGTAGTTTATATTTATCAAACCAAACTCGATTATTCTCAATGCCATGGAATGCAGCCAAACCTCGACCTGCATACCGGTATTTTTGTGGTTTAGGAATTTTGGAATCACGGAAAACATCTCCTTGTATTCCTTCCATAATAATTACACTCCCTGAAAAGAAAATTACCGAAGCGGACGCTATACCCATTTTTGAGTATTGCATTAACCGTTTATCCAATAGGTTGATTCGATTAACTACATCTAAAGCCTGATCTGATTGATCATAGATTTTAACAGCAATACTAGCATCATCTGAACCAACATCAGAATCAAGAGAAACCCTGACAAGATGAATACCTGTTGCGCCTAATTTCTTTTCTACTGTAATGTTTTTAACTTCAATTTTACTAGGCGCCTTCTTATAGGCTTTTTCCAAGTGAGATACGAAATAATCTGAAAACCCCTCAATTATCCTCATCAAAACAATTTGGATGCGTTCTTGACTCATAGTCAGGCCACTTAGTGCTTTTTACTGATTCTGGACTAAAAATTTTATGTCAATTCGGAAGCAATCAATTTTAGCTTAGAATAAATTTCTTGAGGTTCACATAAATATAAATGTATTTAATTCGATAAAGAGCGGAGTGCAGCATACCACTTCTAAACAAATAGCTTGAAATTTTGTGAACTAACTGAAAAGATCTGAGTATCCCATTTTAACATATACTTATCTAGTACCAATTCAGAACAGTATTCAATCGCATAAAGGTATCGGTTTCTAGCTGATGAATTTTAACGCCTTTTTGAATTTCGATATGAAAGTCAGTTGTCCCCACTCCAACCCATGGACCGGAATCCATGAACTTTAATGAAATTTCGTGTCTTTGCTCTAGAGTTTCCACTCCTCGAATAACATTCTCCCCTTCGATAATAATGTGTTGAAGTCCCTCTATTCCAGATGTCTCTAAAGAGATCCTAATCTTTAAAAAGGAAATATTCAATCGGTGTTGTGGATCATCTGGAGAAATGGCCAATTTTTTGATGAGTCGTGCACGAATTGGTTTTGAAGAAACTTTTTCTGGGGTTGAACTTAGATAGGGAAGTAGTTCTTCTTTTAACAATGGTTCAGCAAGTGGTTTCATTTCTAGAAGAATTTTGTTTATCGATGGGAGGTAAATAAAACGATAGTTATCGCGCAATGACCGTGTTCTTGATGAAAATTCAATAACCAGTAAAAGAGCATGTTCACAAAGGTCGATTACAGAAAATTTTGCGGTAATTTTGCTTGCATCGTTTGGTAAGAGCTTTACAAGATCAATCGTTCTTGGTCTTAGCCGAATCTTTGATAGTGATAATGGATTTGATAGTTGATATACTTGCCACCAAACATTTGTAAGAGTTAGAATCCCTGCAAGTTTCTGTAGATGATTCAACCTATTGGAGCTGAGTGATTCAAGGATATTTTGAGTCTTTTCGAGGTTCTCTGCGGATAACAATCCGTTAGGTTCCAGTTTAATGGAGGTGTTTTGCCACTTGCCAATTATTTCTGAAAAGACGTATGTAGGAAATTGATCCAAATAACTAGTGTCAATATCCAATAGAATCATCCTTGTAGATTTTGTGCTATTTTTATTAGGTTCGAACTTGGTCAAAGAAAGATTGAGCTAATCGCTTGAATGCTTCATCAACTTGGAGGTTTTCTTTCGCCGAGGCAGATATATACCCTTGAGCTCCGATTTTTTTTGCAAGGGCTTCGCCCTCATCATCCTCTACCATACGATAGTCTTCAAGATCTGTTTTATTTCCAACTAATATAGTTTGGATTGCTGACCTTGTAGAATCAGGTTGACTACAAAATTCCATTAGTTCTTTATGCCAAGGATCAACAATATTCCTTAGCGTTTCAGCTCTTGTAACATCAAATACAAACATGGCTAGATGAGCACCTTTAAAGAACATGTGGCGTATTGCAGCAAACCGCGCTTGACCCCCAATATCATTGATACTAAGGGTCACTGTACGACCATCATTTAATTTGATTAGTTTTGATGATATATCTAAACCAACTGTAAGTTGATACGAATTTCTAAACTTGGCATGGACAAATTGGGAAATTAAGGAAGTTTTACCCACACCAGGGTCACCTAGAAGGACTAATTTCAGTACTAATTTTTGTTTCATAATTTGAATCCCCTGTCCTGCCCGATAGTTATCTGTAATTCTGATTCCATCCTTTATGCATTTGAGATAAGTGTATTTCATCCAGTATATAAAAAAATCGAAATAGAGTTATGAGACAATGAAGTCCGTTCAGAACCTCACATTGGTGAGAGGAGGAGAATCAAGAGTATTTTTGAAATATAAAATGTTGATACAAATCCTTCTTTATTTTTTAGCGATTCTTCTTATTATCCAAATTCTATGGAAGAATTCAAACTTAAATCCGAATTTCATCCCAAGATAAACCCAACGAAATGTATCTGTAGCTGGTTTAATCCGCGATCGACGTCTTTGTCCCTCATACGTTGTAGTGACGGGAATTTGAGCTATTTTGATGTCTTTCATCCATGCAATAAACATGACTTCAGTTTCTAAATCAAACTTCCTTGAAGTAAGTCCATAGTCGATTATTTTCTTCAAACTTTCCACTTTGTAGACCCGATACCCACATTGAAGATCATCAATATTCCATTTTAACCAATATTTACACCAAGTCGAAGTAAGACGATTAGAAATTCTATTTATTGAAGGCATTTGGAAATACATTCTTCTTCCATTGACTATTCCAAGATCAGGGTTATTTTTTATGGTTGATATAAATTTTGGGATATCTCTGGGTTTATGTTGTCCATCTGCGTCAATTGTAAAAACCCATTTGATATTTGGCATTTGTGAGATAATAGTCATGAAAGCTTTCCTTAAAATAAATCCTTTTCCTTGATTTTTCTTATTTTGGATCATTTTTACTCCTAAACGTTTTGCTAACAATGGAGTATTATCACTTGACCCGTCATCTGCTATTAAAATCTGTTTTCTTTGGAAATAATTATCTAGTTGGAGGATTAACCCTTTTAATGCCTGTTCTTCGTTATAGGCCGGTAAAATTACCATGAATTCTTCTGTTGCCAATGGCGGGATCCTCATTGAAGAAATGTAAAATTCCTTTGAATTTGGAAATATTCTAAAGTTATTGGAAAACTTATTTATCAGTCCTAATTTGAATTTTGATTTATTTTTCTAAATAGTTTAATTCCTACTAGATTCATTAGGTATCCAAATTACGTATAAAAATTCATAACACGTAATTTTTTTCAGAAAGAATAAAAACAGATGTAAGAAGCCATCACACGGCGTATATGGACGAATTTGAAACATTAGTATTAGGTTCTAAATGAAATTGATAGAATTACGTTGATAATTCTGAAATACTAATGACACATTCAAATTTTCTCAAATTAATTCACATATGCCAATTATCATTGGAATTAAACTACATGCGGAGAATCGAGATGGCAACGGACAAGTCTGTCTCTAAAATAGTACATGAACTTTTAGATCAGGATCCCTCTCTCGTACATGAACTTCAACAAAGAAAGAGAGCTCAAAGAGAAATAGCGAAGAAAATCAAAGCTCAATTAATTGACAATGAAGAATTTTCTAATAAAGATCCAGTCAAGTTAGAAGGAAATGTAGCGGTTGCAATTACACGATATCTGAAACGACTTCGTGAACAGCAAGAGGAGTTCCTTGGGGTAAAACGGGTTCAAAGTGTACTTAAAAGAGGCACAACTGAAGTAATAGATGGGTTAAAGCATTATAAAATCAATATTTTTTCTGATAATGATGGTAAGGAAATATTGGATATAATATTTAAGCAGATAAAAAAAGATGATCTGAATTCAGCCTATCTCAGTCAGAATAGTGTCGAATTATATGTAAAAAAGATGGCTGAGAACGGTTTCATTGAGACCATTAAAAATTTTAACGGAGTGGATCTAATTAAACTACATGATTCTCTTAGTCTTCTCCGATTAATGTTACCACAACAAGCCGCTGAAATTCCAGGTATTCTTGCTCATATTTCTTCTCTCCTAGCTGACCAGGCAATAAGTATCTATGATACAATGGTGCTTCATGAGGATCATCTCATAATTGTTTTTGTAATAAATGAGCAACATGCATCGAAAGCACGAGATATTTTATTGAAACTCAACAACGATATTTCAACAAATTGAGGGTAGGATTAGAAAGTGAAATTAATAATTCTAGGAGCACCTGGTTCGGGGAAAGGTACTCAAGCGAAATTTATAACCCAGTTGTATCGAATTCCACAAATAAGCACTGGTGATTTGCTGCGAGATGCGGTGAAACATGAAACACACCTTGGATTGAAAGCTAAAGAGTATATGAATACAGGTACTCTAGTACCTGATGCTATTGTACTTGAATTACTGAAAGAACGATTGAATAAGGATGATTGTTCGGCAGGGTATATTCTAGATGGATATCCACGAAATATTTCTCAAGCAGATTCACTAGCGGAAATTACAAACATTGATCTTGTTATCAATATTAGTGTCGATCACAAGTTATTAGTAGAACGAATTACTGGAAGACGCACTTGTAAGGAATGTGGGGCGATTTTTCACATCCAGTTTAAACGTCCTTCAAAAGAAAACGTTTGTGATAAGTGTTCGGGTGAGCTGTTTCAACGAGCTGATGATACCGAAGAAACTGTAAAGAAACGCCTCAATACTTATGAAAAACAAACTAAGCCATTAATTGACCATTACTCATCACAAGAACTACTTCAGACACTTATTAGTGATGGTACGATTGAAGAAATGCGTCAAAAGGTCAAAGATCTTCTGAAAAATACATTTCCATGAAAAATTGGGATGATTTTCCCAAAATTCTTTTTATTTCTTATCAGAATAATTGATCAATTCGATTGATAACTTTCACGTGTGAAGAAACAGCAGCTTCACGCGGATTTCCTTCAAGAAGATAAATTATTCGTTCTCCTGTTTCAGGATTTGATTGTAAAAGAAAAGAACAGATTTCGGCATCAGGTACATGTTCTGCAAAGAATATTAATTTCTTCTTTTTTCTAATTAGTCCTTTCTCTGCAAGAATATCGGGTTCAGCACCTTGACGGATATCTGTAGAGAAATTGAGATGAACAGACCAACCAGCTCTTTGTAATCGTCTACCAACCTCGTATCGAATATTTCCCTGGAGTTCACTTGGTACTTCTTCACTCTGAGGTATAGATGCTTGTTGGGAGGGTTGGATTAATTCGAAAATTTCCGAAGAAGATGGTACCCGTGCATCGGAGCTTTCTTGGTGTGCACTAAAAACCCGCTCGATCTGTGATTCGTTCGTCTGCTGCACACTAATTTCCTCTGTGGGAATCTGCCTTTCGTACTGTGGAGTCTCCATTTCCAGAACCGGTTCTGGCAGTTCTCTTGGTTCATCTGGTAGACTGATATCTGAGTCAAATAACGCCTGTAATGATTCTACAGATGGCGGTCTTAGATTCTCTGTTATTCTTTGAGTTTGAAGATTCGAGCTCAGCTCCTCTAGTTCCAGAGAAGAGGGTTTTTCTGGAGCTGTAAACGTCATTAGCTCTTCATCTTCTTCGAGAAGTTTATCGACTGGTAAATCCAGATCGCTTCTGGAAAACCGAAGATCTGTTTGTATCAATCCACGCTGTTGCGATTTCTCAAGACTTTGTGAAACTTCCATTAATTTTTGGGATAATTGGGGATTAATTTCTTTTATTCTCTCGAGTGATAACTGTTCAAGATAAAAAAGCGCCTCACTAAAATTCTCATTCTCTAAAAAGTGAACAGCAAGATGTAAAATAGCTCGCTGTCGAATTCGATCCGTTTCTTCAGATTTATCTTCGATAATAATCTGTTTCAAAAGAGTATTCCGTTGCCAAAATTTTCCTATTGATTGGAGAATTAGAGCAGCCTCATACAGGATTTTAGTTGACGAGACGTAATCCTTTAAGTACCGAGATTTATTAATACAGATTTCTGAATAAGCAACGGCACGTTGAGAGAGACCATGTGAAGCGAACTTTTTCATAATTTCATAGGAGATTGTTACCTGAAAGCGCGCAATTTCTATTTGATTATTCAGATCTCCAATAATTCCTGCTTTATCAAATGCAGTCTCAAGAATATTGAGTGCTTCTTCTCTTACCCCATCCTTATAATATAGAAATGCCGAGTTCTTGTATAAATCTACAGCAGTTATTGCCTGCTCCTCTAAATCCCCTGAAATTCTAAATAATTTAGCAGCAGCATATAGATTATTAATTTCGCTATAAGAAAATGCTAATTGCCGAGCGATAATCGAAATCAATCTCGTATCATTTTCAGGTGTGTTTTTACGGGCCAAATCTAAAGCTAGTTTGAGTAGAATAATAGATGAATCATGAAGACTCATTTTCTGAATATCTAATCCTAATCCATGAAGAATTGAGGTATAAATGAGTGGTTTTTCGGTTATTATTGTTAAATGATCTGCAGCACGAACTATATTATCTAGTACAAGGTCATACTTCCCTTGATGCGCAAGCGCAAGGGCAATATTCGCAAAAGATATTCCTACAATATTATCCAAAGCAGGAGAAATATTTTTTCCGATAACTGTTGCTTCTTCAAAGGCCTTGATTGCATTATCATACTCTTTATTGAAAAGGGCCTGTTTACCTTCTTTAATTCTCTGATTAAGAAGTAGAAGCGGTTCTGTCATAATCTCAATCCTAATTAATTAGGGTAATTTCTTAAAATTTTTGATATAGTATCAATTTTTCCGAAGTACGAGTAGTGCTGTTTTAGAACTAAGAGATTGGTAAAGTTAAAAACCATTTACTAAAACCCTCCAGATAGATCTTGGAGGACCAGTCTTCCCAGAGATTTGTAAAATATCTTGAAAAAGAACGATTGCTGTGAAATCAATGAAATTCCCAAATAAGATCATTCCATTAAGTATAATTTTGCTGTTTATTGTCGGAATCTATGGTCAAACCCAACAGACTTCTTTTTCCTTCAACCAGGACTTGTTGAATCAAGTTCAATTACCAAAGGAGGATAATAATCAGATATCGAATACACGTTTGCCAAATTTTAAGTCAGTTTCTGAAGTGACTTCAGGACCTACAACTTTAACCACAGACGCAGATACTTATGCTCCAGGTGATTGGGTAACAATTACAGCCGAAAGCAATACTGATGATATGAATGGATCGCTAGAATGGCGAGTAGAATCACCAATTAGCGAGGTAAGTTTTGATTTCAAGAGCTATTATCAGGATGTATTTGTAAATCCTGAGTTTGAAACTGCAATAACAACAGATTGGGAAAATGATGGTTTTGATTTTATTTCAGCCGCTGATGGATATTTAAATATCACAGAAGAAGCTGATCCTGATTTAAATGCAGTCGAAGTCTATAACAATAATTCTGCTCTAGCTACAGATACGAAATACCGTGTAACTTTTGATTATTTTTCTCAAGGAGAAAATATGTTAATTAATCCGAGCTTTGAAACTGGAAATCTTACAGGATGGTCTGGTGTCGGAACAGCGGAAAATATCTCAATAATTAATGAAGCAAAAAACGCAAGTGAAGGGAATTATTATGCCAAAATCAACGCTACTGAAGGATTTATCTTAAACCAAACAATACCAATTACTGGACAATCTGATGGACGTTCATTTACATTTACTGCACGAGCGACTGGAAATACGGATGCAAATTACTGGCAATTACGATTGGAAGCAATAAATTCGTCTGGAGACGTTACTGCTTCTAGACAATCAGCAGATTCAAGAAATCTCGCGACTGATGAGGATGGGTATATCACAATAAATCTGGATTGGGCTCTTCCTGAGAATACAACGTCATTAAAAGCAATATTCTTCGGAAGAGATGGTGGTAGTGATGCGGATGGTTATTATACGGGATGGCTTGATAACTGCTTGCTAGCTGAAGATCCGACTGTTTTAATATTTTCATATGGTTCAGATGGAAACTGGGAAAATAATACATTAATTGCAGGTACTCATGAATGGGAATCTGTCGAATTTATTTTCGAAACTTTTGAAAATATTCCTTCTATCACTAAAACATTGAGATTCATCTTAAAAGATTCTAATTCTTATTCAAATAACAAAACTTCTTATTGGCTTATTGATAATATTGCAGTTAATATCGTCACCAAGACCGAAGACTTCACTGGCCCGATTTCTAATAATGAGGCGCGAATTTCAGGATATGTAAATTCAACATTCTTCCATCGTGATTTCCGTGAAGAGTTATCTAGTACATTTATCATTGATATAGACTCTCCAGAGAATACGAGTGTTGCATCAGAAGCTCGAGCAGAAATAAAAGTGCAGTTACCATCTCACCAGGTATATATGGGAACCTGGATCTTTGTTTTTAAAATACATCAAATTGATACTGCTGAACCCCCCACTAGAGTTGCTACAAAAACGGTAAATATCTCCTTCGTAGTGGAAGAACCACTTAATTTTGTTGTGCAGGATTATTATCTTCTTCGTGGTTCCACGAATAGAACGGAGAACAATGAAACAATTTTTACGGAATATTTCGAACAAGAAACTGAGATTGAATCATTTTCTCCAGGAGATAATGTTACAGTTCTTGGATTTTTAGCAGCCAATTCGACTCCAACCGAATGGTATGACCTTGAATATCTTGATATCAGTGCTGTTTTGACGTCATACATGTGGGAAAGCACTTGGGAATCAGAGGAAGTTATATTCTGGGATGTATTTAGCCTCATTCCCTACGATTCATTAGGTAAATACGTTATTGATGGAAATTTCACCTCCCCTCTAAATAATACTCAGACCATTGGACTTAACTTCCAAATCCCTAACCGTGGGATATTTGGAAACATTTCAGCGAATATCACCATGAGTCTTACTGGAACAAATGTAAAACCTAATGGAGTGGGAGATCCACTGTTATCATTAAATGTACCAATTTCCTTACCACGGGTTGAATTTAGAATTAATGTCACAGAAGAAAATTTACCTGAAACTTCTTACTATTTAACCGATTATATTGGTGGAAATGTTACTTTAGAATTTCTTAATGTCAATAATACGCTGGAAACGAATTATCCGAATAGAAATATTACTACAGACCTTCAAATTCCTATCAAAGACATTGATTTAGTTCTATTTCTAGGTAGAAACGAAAGTAGTGAAATTGAGATAGCACAGGAATTTCATTATCATTCCATTGGGAATAACACAATAGTTTGGTTTGATTACATTGATCCAAATGTTGAGATTGGAATGTATACTTTTCATATACGGTGGAATACTCCATTTTCACAAAACGCTACGAATTTTGCTGATGTTCCGATTTCTGAAATATCCTTGAATGTTCAGGGAACACTTGAAATCGTATCACCTGGATCAACCCCGACTGTCAAACAAGGGGAACAGATAATTGTGAATTTCACTGTCCAACTTCTCGAGACTACAAAACAAATCGGTGGATTGGATCTAATTTCAAGACTAGTTGATGAAGAAACTGAAGGTAATCTCATTGTTTATGAACAACAAGGTGTCTACTACATAGATATTGTTGTGGGGAAGACAATGGAAGCCAAGAATTACAATATAGAAATTTTGGTCTCTGGTAGAACAGAAGCAATTGGTACTATTGAATTTACAGTTCAAGAGCTAGAAGTTGAGCCAGAAAACCAATTAGATTTCTTTGAAATACTCGTAAATGTTGCTGGATTCGGAATCTTTGTCGCTCTCGGAGTTATTGTAGTTGTCTTAATGTTCAGACTCAATAAATCTTGATTTTCACAGATTATTGAATTTTATCTACAATCTCTCCCCTTTTTATTTCCCAACTCATATTCGGGACTATTTATACCACCTCAGAATATAACTCTGCAAGTTCACGAATCGAATTTTGAATATCGTGCTCTTTCAGTGTTTCTTTACCGTGTCTCAATAATTTTGAACGGAGAGATTTATTGGAGGCTAATCTATCAATGTTTTTGGAGAATTCTTCAGGAGTTTTTCCTTTTAGGCAGTCTTTTCCATCGGTTAACCAATCAAAGACTGGATGTTCCCTAACAACAGGCATATTTCCATATGCTATACTCTCAAGAAGAGCTATTCCTTGATTTTCCTCCCGACTAACATATAAAAATACATCGGCTGCATTCCATAATGCCTCTAAAGTGTTTTTTGAAATGTAACCAGTGAATTGAATATTTGATGAGTTTTGAGCCTTTAAAAAATATTTTCGCAAGTATGGAGAGTGTGCTATTGTTCCCAATGGAAGATATTTTCCTATCCACATAAATCGATGATTAGGAGTCAAAAGAGCAGTCTCTGTAAATACATCTGGAGCTTTTCGATAGATACACAAACCCACAGAAATGATCAGAAACTCATCTTCATGTAATTGAAGACGTTTCCTGGCTTTATTACGGACAGTTGGATTTTGTCGATTATTTGAAAGATCGATTCCATTGGAAATAACGCTAATAGTTGTGCGATCATATCCGTATCTTACTAAAATATCTCTGTTATAATTACTAACTGCGATTAAATGATCAGCATAAGAATAATATTTTTTAAGGTAAGGAGTCAACGCATAGTCAATTTTATTCGAGAAGAGAAAACTATTTCGAAAATCCTCTATTGTGGTGTGGCCGGTCATAATAATTTTGTATTTTCGACTGATACGATTGTGGAGGATCCGGGCTTTAAGTAAGGATTGTGGTAAGGCAGTCTGGAAGTGATATATGTCATAAGGAGGATTCTTTCCATTTATATCTGTATCTATTCCATGTGATTTCAGTTGGTGTGCGAGACGTACAGCAGAATTATAAACCCCACTACCTATTAGCCCTTTTTCCATATCAAGAATAAAATTTACCTTCATGTGATGAATAAACACTATCCCATAAACAAAAGCTTGTTTAATTACGAAAATCTCTGTTTTTCTTAATAGATAATTCTTTAGCCTATAATTTTTAAATGCAATTACTGCGAAAAGAATTAGATACCAAATCTCTACACATTTGAGACTCACTAGAATGCTAAATAATGAAGATACTAATATCTCGGAAAATTCACAGATTTCTTTGCGAAAGGCAACACTTGCAGATATGGCCTTTATTAGAGACTTGTTTTATTCTGAAATGGATGAAATCGTCAATGAAGCATGGCAAGGAAGATTCAGATGGGAGGGTTGGTTTAATGATGTTCAAAAAGCCCTCGAACTCGAATCTCATATAGTTCAACTAATCCAATTCACCAATCAGAACATCGGTTTTCTTTGGATGAATAAAGAAGATAGAAATTTATGGATTACGGCTATTGTACTAAAGAAAGAATGGCAAAGACGTAATATTGGCAGTAAAATTATGACTCATCTTGTAGGTGAGTGTAGAAGTGATGGTATTAATACAATTGAACTAGGGGTACAGAAAAATAATAATGCAGCACTGAGGTTTTACTCAGAGATTGGGTTCGAAAGATTTGATCAGGTTCGATCTGCCAGAACAGATCTGTTACGCTTGAAGCTAATTAACTTGGAAGATTAGTTTTAATCAATTCATTAATCTTATTTGAAATGGAATCTACAAGCTTTACAGCTTAACATTTGCTAGAGGTTTTCCAGACACGAAGTCTTCAATAACTACAGTCGGACCAGATTCCAAGTATACAGTTAATATTGGAAATCCACCATCATCCTCTACATTTATTCTGTCAATTTCTTGCTCATTGAGAAGTTCTAATGCATGGATTATTGTTTTTTGTAGAGAAGAATTCTCCAAATCAAAAAATCTGTATCCCCGACTGAAAGGTGTCGCTAAATAGTAATATTTTGAATTGAATCGATCAATATCTCGAAGTGTCATGAGAAAATTCTTTAATGAAAAATTTAGGAGGTCAGTTTGGTCCTCGGTCAAAGGAAGTGACATCTTTGAATCGACCTATATTCTATTAGAATAATTGCTTATTCTTATTGATAATTGGCCCTTAAAAACTTTTATCTCAGTTCTTTTTACGAATTCAAATTAGAAAAACTGTTCTGAATTACTTCAATATTAAAGGAGCTCCAATGAAAGCAAAATCCTTTGCAATTCTTGACACTTCTCTACGTAAACCCTGAATATATACCTCATTGCTCCATTTATCTGGGAAAAAATCAAGAAGTTCAGCATTTATTGATTGAATTCCTGGTATTGCCATTTCATAATTTGGATTAGGCTTTTCGAGAGCAATTTGGTTTACTCTTTTTTCATCATCGAATTCAGATACTAAAACACGCATAGGTGAGTCGGGTGAGTCAAATTCAATATACCCTTCTGTAGCTTTTCGTAGCATTTGTAGAGGTTCCTTATAGGGAAAGACTAGTTGAGCTAATAAAATTCCTCGTCCAAAAGCTCGTCTTCGCTGACCTGCAATTGTATTTTGTTCCCCTAATGATGTGAAAGGAAATTCTAGGAGATGGTCACTTACGATAAAGTCATTTCCTGGAGGGAAAATAAAAGGTTCGGTGTTAAAATGATTATCTAACCAATTATTTTC
Organism: Candidatus Hodarchaeota archaeon; assembly: GCA_016840035.1. Lineage (GTDB taxonomy): Archaea > Asgardarchaeota > Heimdallarchaeia > Hodarchaeales > Hodarchaeaceae > Hodarchaeum. Next base: position 22,332 of record JAEOTC010000159.1, read on the forward strand.
GGGGATTAAAAGCCCAGTCAAAAAACGATGATCTGTGGTAATCGAATGGGGACTGATCACGGAGAATGTTGTCCAATAAATACCTGCTCCATAGAGAAGGATATAAGACTTACCATTTTGGATCACACGTGCGAAGTCAACTGGAATAAATATTACACTTGTATTTTTAATTGAATTGATACTTTGAGTTTTGTAAGACCAATGAGTTGTTGAGGAACTCAATTTATCAGCAAAAGAAACCCAATCTGAGATGACTACTAAAGATCGAAGAAGCCCCAAGGGATGATTTGAATATCTAGAGCTGGAACGTGCGAGTCTATGCATTTTCTATTATCCTTTCCGCTTACTAAAGATGTAGATTGTCAATGAAATTGCTGATGTACCTTAGTGCAAGGGTATATATAATAAAATCTATATTAATTCTTTCTTAATAATCATCTCTACGAATTCAGTTATGGATATACAGTAAACTCCGATAAAAATGGGGGGTTAAATCCCCGCATCAATAAGCGGAGGAAAACCTAATTCAATAGCAACTGCATTTATCAAGTAGATTAGGAATAGGGTAATTACTGCTATCCAGACCGAAGCATGCCAGTTGGTTGACTCTGATTTTTCTGGAATGAGTAAATATTTGAGTAAATACACGATTGCGAGATAGATTAAGACAGGTACTAGCTGATACGCCGCGGTTGACACAAAAGGTATCGAGCTGACAGCACCAACAATCGCGCCGATCACTACTGCAACTAAAATTACGATAATAATTGCTATAACTATTAATCGAATTATATAGCCGGTATCAGTACTTTTTTTACCTGCTATTAATCGCGCACCAATGTAAAGAATTATTGTAACAAGAACAATTGCTATTATTAGTAACAAGAGTGTTTGAATGTCATCTGTATTATTCTGGAGTAATGCCATGTTCTTCACTTTTTCCATATGGTAATGGATTAAATCAATCCATTCGTTGGTAGGACATGTCTTATATTAGACCTAAATAAAAATCTATAGCATAGAGTTCAAAATTAGGATATAAAAATGAAATACTTGTATGGGGAGTACACAATTTTATAATCTCTTTGCATGAAGGTTATCGGCTAAACGAAAAGCCTTTTCGAGTAAAGAGGTATATCCTTTTGCTGAGAACTTTTTTGCAGTTTTTGCGGCAGCTTTTGAATATTTTTGTAATGTATCAGCTTCATTCAATAGGGTTCTCATGGAGAATGCAAAATCATTTACTTCTCCTGGAGGAGATAGAAGTCCATTTTGTTTATGGAAAATATAATCAACTACACCTCCTCCAGCTACTCCTATGACTGGTAAACTCTGACTCATCGCTTCCAAAACTGTTAAACCCTGAGTTTCAGTGTCACTTGGAGTAACCATAAAATCCGCCATCCGATATACGGCTGGTAGTTTTGTATGACTGATAAAACCCGTAAAACCATAATTTCTTAGTTTCAATTCAGTGGCTAACTTCTGGTATGTCTGAAGGTGCGGTCCGTCGCCCACAATTAAGAGGAAACAATCTTGAAACTCTTCTTGAATTGTTTTATAAGCCTCCAACAGTACTTCAAGCTTTTTCTCATAAGATACACGCCCACAATAAATAATTATTTTGGATGATGGTTTGATTCCGTAATCTTCACGAATTTTATTTTGGAGCTCGATATCATTTTTCGTATCTTTCGTATTGGTTAAGAATACCTTGGAAATCATATTAGGTAAGGAATAAACAGGGGGTTTAACTCCATGTGTTATTAGGTCGTATTGAAGGGTTTTAGATGGAGTAACAACTACATCTGAGTGCTTATAAAACCAACGAATATATAACCAAACCAGCTCTTCAAGAATTGCAGTTGTTTTCTCTGCATAATGTCCCCCAACTAGATGAGCAGAATATTCCACAAGATGAGTGTGGTAGGTGTTAAGAAGGGGAAGATCGTAGAATTTTCTTGCAGTCAATGTAGCGAAATAACCAAGTGAAAAGGGAGAGTGACAATGGATTAGATCAAATTTTTCTTTACGTAGTATTTTTGAAAAGCCAATGCTTGGAAAAGCAACATTGTAGCCGGGATATGGTGGAAAAGGGACGCTAGGTAACTCGTAGATTGAGACATCGTCTATATGAAAGGGAATACTTTGCTTTAATTTAGGTGCAAAAACAGAAAATTCATGTTTGGATTTTAAGGATTGAATCTCATTGATAATCGAAATAACTACACCATTAAGATTTGGAACCCATGAATCTGTAAAGATGCCAATTTTCAAATTGAATTACCTATACTAGAGATGGTTTCATTATTTTTTACGGAAGGAGACTAGTATAGTCGAAATCTCTAGTTTTTGTTTATTAAGTTGTACTCAGATTCTGTATCTTATTTTTCTCAGTACGTATAATAATCAAAACTCTTTCAATTATTATCCAATATAAAAAACTCGATTGTGTCAATGGGTTTCATGATTTTTTTGAGTTGTTTGATTACTTCGTGAGGGATATCCACAGCATTAGGCGTACAAGCTGCAGCCATCCGATGTCCACCCCCTCCAAAATGCTTAGCTACTATTGAAACATCATAATTAGACTGTTCGACTTTAGTTACCCTAAAACTGATTCTTATAGGTTCGGAAACTGATTTTTCATAAATCAATGCAATAATAATTGCCCCATTGTGAAAAAAGGGTTTGAAAACTTCTTTAGCTAGTTTTCCTGGGATATAATTCCTTGAATCGATGAGTACAACTCGAGGTAATATAGGGTGATGTTCTAAAAAGTTAGTAATAACATTCTGAGTCTTCTGATGAATAGAAACAACCTTTTCATGCCGGTTCTCCAACCATTGAGTCTGGAGAATACTTTTTCCCAAGGACGCAAGTTTTTCACTAAGTTCTCTAAGAAAGGATGAATCTTCCACATTCATGTTTAGAACGATATCAAGAGGCTTATATTCAACTGGGAGAAGAGCAGTGTCCGCGAGATGGCCTAATTCCTTAATTTCTTCAGCGATCGGATCATTAGAAAAGGCTAAATGATCAAAAACTAATTCTGTTGCTGAAGCAGCTCTTGGTAGTACAACATCCCTCTCCGTGAGACGATTAGTCTCCGTTAAGTTATCATAGTTAGTTTTATGGTGATCAATGTTTACCGAATGAGAAACTTTGGGTAAATCGCAAGTATAATCAGCTGGGAAGTTCTCTTCGGAAAGTTGCTGTGCTTGTTTAATAGTAGCAAACGTGATATCAATTGAAGAACCAAATTTTCGTATAAAAAGCGCTGCACAGCATATTCCATCGAAATCGGTATGTGTGACTATTCTCACAGTTCTTTACCACATTTATAGCAATATTGGGAATTGTTATTGTGACGAGGAGTACGACAACGAGAGCATATTTCCCCTCGTTCAATAGTTCTGGTTCCAACATGAGTTTGCGGTTTTTTATATTGCATGGTAAGTTGTTCTTGCAGTGTTAGTCTGGGTTTATTTCGACGAGATGATATCCAATAATATACGACCGCAAATATTACAAAACTCGAGAGGATAAAGAAGAAAAAGAATTCTTCTCCAGCTGGATCATTCACTGCTAGAAAATAGAGACCATTTGATGGAGTAGTTCCTTCTATATGAAGATTTAACCAAAGGATCGCAGTTCCAAGTTTTTTAGGTTTCCAAGTTCCTACATAGGTATTGTGAGATTTTTCAAAACTTATTTGTGAATATGATCCATTTGCTTCATGTATTGTACCATTGAAGTTTGTATCTGGAGCTACGGATTGAAAAGTAATTTGAATTTTTGTTGATGTTCCCAAACTTGGATTAGTTGCCAGATTAATCTCCATGGGGATTTCATGGGTTCTAATCAACCATCGAAAAGTCTGGGAGGCAATATAGAAATTTTCCTCCGCAATAGGAGAAAAGTAGCTTATATCCGAGAATGGCTCTAAACCTCCAAAAACAACGACTTTTCCATTACTTTCAGGATCATGCCAGTATCCTGCAATTGAAATATCATCGGGATCATTTTGCGGAAATTTTGCGGTAGCTAATACTTCAGCATATCCTCCCGGGCTTACTGTAACAGATGTACCATTGAAATCGAACATTAAATTTTCCATATTCTCGATTGGACTTGAAGGAGCTAGAGAGGCCTGTGAAAACCGAGTCATATGTGGTTTAGAGGGATCGTCATCGACAGAAAGGTCATAAGGTTCTAAAAGCTCATTTATGGAGTTACGATTAGAAAGATACTCAGTCTGGCCCTCAATTAAGGAGGGGTACGAAAGAATAAGTAAGGAATGCCCTTCATCTACCCATTTCTGAATAATGGCAATATCATCTGTTGTTAAATCCATTTCTATGTCAGCTAGTACAAGAATTTCAAAATTCTCTAAGTCTTCTGCAGAAATGTTTCCCTGAGAAGAAGAAATTCCTTGAAGGGGTCCAACAACTGATAATACAGAATTAGAACGAATCGCTCCTGTTACTTGCATCCCAAAAATGTTTTCCATAAGAAAATGTAATTGACTAAATCTACCTGTTGGACCATCAGGGATAAAACTATCATTATCATAACCCTGATAGAAAAGAATACGACTTCCAGGATATCGATTCTCCAGATGAACTGGAAGAATTCCTTTGATTAAATAAGAATTTGTCAAATTGTGTTTGTTAGTTTTTTTGTAAATAAAATTAAAATCAAGAGTTCCTTCCCATGTCTCCATAGGTAAGTCTTTAGGAATTGAGAGTGAGATCTGGAGTTTATTAAAACCTTTATAGATTGGGATTGAAAGATTTGAGCTCACATTATTTGGAACTATTACATGAATAGGTAATGAAGTGCTAATATCCATGCTTGATAAGTTACAATTGAGTGAGGAATACACTCCTAGGTTATAAGTTTGATCTTGACCGTTTATGGATTGACCGAAATAGATGAAGTCAGATGAAATCTTTCGTGGAGTAAATGTGAGTAAAGGTAATTCATTTAAACGTTGTAAAGCAGTATAGGCCAGCTCTACATTAAGAACACCGTTACCTTGTTGAGATGGAGAGACATTTTCAATAAAGCTTGCCGAAGAAAGCAGAGCAGTCTTTATGGTCATCGGAGAAATATCTGGAAACGCTTGTTGTAAGAGTGCAACAGTTGCCGTTACAAATGGAGCAGCGAACGAGGTTCCTGAAACATTTTGCGACTCATCTCTATTGACATATGAGGGAATATAAACACCCGGGGCCACAATATCAGGGCCCATATTACCTTCCGGTCGCGGGCCTACTGAGGAACTATAGGGAATATAGGTTTGATTATATGTCATGCCGACAGCAATTGCTTCATTGAAGATAGCAGGTGAAGTAATACTACCCCCATATGGGCCACTATTTCCTGCTGCAACAACAAGTGAAATATTCTTTTTAACTATAGTTGAAATTAGTGTCGAGTTAAGAACATTTATATCTGATGCTCCGAGTGAAGCATGAATGATTGAAACATTATTTGTCAAAGCATACCTTAGACCGGCCTCTATATTTTCTATAGTTGGAATACCTGATTCATCAGTAACTTTTATACTTAATAAACCAGCTTTGGGAGCAATTTTTGCAATGATACTCGCTACTAGAGTGCCATGGCCAATTTGATCGGAGACAGACGCATTTGATTGGTCTACATTAATACGGTCCAAAATTGTGTTTGGATGAATCCAATTGGAATCATTTATCCCAGAATCCAGAACAGCAATAGAAACATCTTCTCCTGTTATATCTGGATTGTTTATTGGATTAATTATGCTTAACTTCTCTTCAAAACTCTCATTAATATTTAGAGCTGCTATTGAAAGGGGTGATTTAATTGAAAGTAAATCGGAAGAAATAGAATTCATTTGATTGGAAAGATTGGAGGTTTCTTGGAATATATTCTGATTAGATGGAGTGAATACTAGGGTAAACATAGGTTTAGGAACAAAATTGCTTAAGAGGGGGAAAGTGAAGAATAGTAGGAAAATAAGGTAGTTTTTGTGCTGATATCGAATTTTTCGCATGAAATTTCAGTCCTTGAATAAAATCAATACGCCATTTCAAATCAATTGGTCTATCTGTGCAAGTGACTCAAGAGTATATGTTGGTAATATTGTTTTTTTCAGATGAAAATCAGAAATTCCAGTTTGGACTAAAATAGTATCCATCTCAGCGTCAATTCCAGCCTTGATATCTGTCGATAATCGATCCCCAATAAATACAGCTTTTGTGGAATCGGTACAACCCATCTTTTTTAAGCATAAATTTAGTAGGTAGGGGTTGGGTTTACCAATAATGATGTCAGGATCCTTCCCACATGCATTAGCTAGAGCAGCTATTCCTGCACCAGCCCCTGGGACTAATCTGTCGGCTGATGGAAAACTATTATCGGGATTAGTTCCAACAAATCCCCCTTCATTATTTAGGATCACCCACATCGCATCAGCTAGTTTAGTCCATGTCAATTTCCGATCCCAGCCGATACAAACAGCTTGAAGATCAGGTTGGTACAGTTCTTCAACAGATAAGCCTTGATGGATTAATTCGTGTCGCAATCCCTTCTCTCCAATCATGAATATCTTGGATAACATATTTTCGCGAAGGTAGATAGCCGCCCCATAACCAGAATTCACTATTACATATTTTTCTGATTCAAATCCAAGAGAAATAAATTTATCAATAAATCCTTGCCGAGAAAGACTAGAATTATTTGTTACGAAACCTAATTGATAACCTAATGCTTCTAGATTTTCTAATGCCTCTTTAGAACCAGGAATTGGTTTATTTCCTTTCCAAACTACTCCATCACAATCCATTAGAATGTGTGTCTTATCCTGTATATTAAAAGTCAAGTTTTCTTCCCTACTTATCTAGGAATTGATCAAAGAATGCAATAGATTTAAGTTGAGTAGGTAGATCCTGATGTGCATTTAAAAGTTCAGTCATAAAGGTATGCGCTTTTTCAGGTTGGCTAAGGATAAGCCACGCATTTAAAAGCATCTCAAGATCTTTTGTTTGAGAGGGATCCGTTCTGACAAGTGGCTCAAGAATTTCCACTGTTCGACGAAAATCCCTTAGATCGAAAGCTAATTGAGCTGTAAGTCGCATTGCTATGATATTAGTGGGATCTAAGGATAATATTTCACTTGTGATGGAAAAAGCTTCATTATATTTCTTCTCGTGAACTGCAATAAGAGCTAATTGTATCTTACTATCGTGAAAAGAAGGATCTAATTCAATACTCTGCTTAAAGCACTTTTTTGCCTCATCATACGATTCTAGCCTTATAAAAGTCATTCCGAGGTAGTATCGTAAAGCTGGATTGGTTTTCTCCATCAAGATTGCTTCTTCTAGGGATCTTTTTGCTCTCTCTGGACGATCGGTATCCAAGTAAAGATCTGCTAGTAACAGCGAAATTTCTAATGTTGGTTTTCCCAGTTTCCTCGCTCTAAATAACGCGTCTATAGCCTCTTTTGGCCTTTTCAGTTCTCTTAAAACTCTCGCAATGTTGATATAAAGACTCTGAGGTGGTTTGATAGACCGGTTCTTCGTCACTACATTTCGATAACTTTCTAACGCTTTATGATACTTTCTATCAGCGTGATATGCAACTCCGATTCCATATTGAGCGTGATATGCATCTGGAAATCGCTCAATCACTGATAGATAGGTCTTTATTGCCTTATCATATTCTTTATTATCAAGATAAAGCTGACCCAGTAAAAGACCAGGATCTGGATGATTTGTTTCGTTTAATGCCTTAATTAGAACTTGTTTCGATTTTTCGAACTCGTTCTGTTCCTCCCAAATTCGAGCAAGCTCAATCGGAATTTTTGCAGATTCAGAATAGTTTTTCCTAGCAGATTCTAATATTTTAATCGCTTTCTTGAATTCATTCTGTTTTAATAAACTCCTTGCTGTAAGAATAGGTATTTCATCATTCGATTTGTCTAGCTTTTCTGCTCGCTTAAAACTTTTTTCTGCCTCGCGATAAAGCTCCAATTGGTACTCTACAAGACCTTTTTTAGACCAAAGCGTGAAATTTTTATTATCTAATTGGACAGCAACAGTGAAAGCATTTAAAGCGTCTGTAAGTCTTTTTAAGTTGGTCAACGCAATACCATAATTTGCCCAAACAATCGAATTATTTTGCATTTCTTCGTCTTTTAATGCAGCCTCAAATTTACGTACGGCCTTTTTCCACTTTTTATTATTTAGTGCAAAAACTCCTGATCGTACAAGTTTAACAGGATCTTTCGTTGCTTTAATTCGAGGAGGCACTATCATTCAACGGTTTAGAGAGAATTGGAAGGGACTACAAAGAAGTTACCAAGGAGGAGGAAAAAATTGAAATTTTGATTCTAACTCGAAATTCCTCCTCTCCAGTTTTATAATTGTTTTCAAATTCCCTTAAATCGAATCAGTAGCACTCAGGTAGTAACGTTCTTTATTAGCAGATTTACTCCAATCTATGCTGGACCTTTGAGAGAGTAAAAGTTCGAAAAGGACCTAGGAATGAGAAAAGGTGGAACCATCTACTGATGAGAAGGCGGATGAGATGATTCTTAAGAAGGGACCGCAAGACAACAAGAATCTTCATCCTTTAGAGTTAAAGTACGGACTGGAACCTAAGATTGAGCCTACAGAGCAATGGCATTGGCATTAGATTATTTCCATTCCTTTTTTTCTTTTTTATAAGTAAAATCAATTCCTCTCACTCACTGTTTAGTGTTCCTCCTCGCAAAAATTCGATCCAAGAGAGTAAGTAACTTTATTAATAGTATTTTCTCCAAGTGAGGGAAATTAGTTCATTTTACCTGTTGGTAGGTTAAAATATGGTCAATCCGAATGATATTCCCTTGTACCCCGAAAAGGTACCAAAAACAATGGATTATCCCGAAATTCCTCTTTACCAGTTTCTTGATGATGCAGTAAGGGATTTTCCTGAAAATGATGCTTTCGTTCTTGAAACTACAAGCTTTGATAGAATTGCCAAGGTCAATTATGCCGAATTGGGGGAACAAACTGACAGATTTGCTTCATTTTTAGCCAGCAAGGGGGTAAAGAAGGGAGACAAAGTAGCACTATTTCTTCCGAACATGATTGAATTCGTAGTAGCTTATTACGGGATTCTAAAGGCAGGTGCTACTGTTGTAAGCCTGAACTTTCAATATCCTGCAAGTGAATTAGCAGGACAACTCATCCAAAGTGAAGCTCGAGGGATAGTATGTGCGGATATGATTACTAAAGCAGCATCCCCTTATGAAATATGTAAGCAAGTAAGAGATGAAGGAAAGACAAATCTCGAATTTATCGTCGTAACAAGCGTTAAACCCTATCTTTCCAAGATAAAAGGAATATTAGGAGGATTTATGGGAAAAATCAGTAAGTTAGATAAACGTGATATTTATATAAATGACATCTTTGCTAGCTTTTCATCTGAAAATCGTCCAAAGGTGATAATTCATCCTGATGACATCGCCGTAATTATTTTTACTGGGGGGACAACTGGGACACCAAAAGGTGCCATGCTAACGCATAAAAATCTTGTTAGTAATTTGGTTCAATGTTCATTATGGATGGACCCGCCTCCAGAAAGGGGTACGATGGTAGGCATTGGAAGTCTACCTTTTTTCCATAGTTATGGATCAACCACATCAATGAATTTAGGAATCTTTTTCGGTGGATTAATGGTCTTGATGCTTGATCCCAGAGAGAATAAGTTTAGTCAGATTCTTTACCTCCTAGAAAAATACAAGGTGCAACTCTTCAATACTGTCCCCACTCTCTATATGGCTTTACTTAACCACCCTGATTTACAAAAATATGATTTAAGCTCACTATTGACCAGTACAAGTGGGGCTGCCCCTCTTCCAGTTTCTGTCTTACAAGAATTTGAGGCAATCTCAGGTGCTAATCTAGCAGAAGGATATGGTCTTACTGAAACATCTCCCGTGACACATATTATTCCTATGGCCCCCGCTCCAGGAATGGACAAACCATTAAAAAAGGAAGGATCAGTAGGGATTCCAGTTCCTGATACAGATGTATTAGTTGTTGATTTGGAAACAGGTACAAGGAAATTAGGAGTTGATACTGAGGGGGAAATCGCGATATCTGGACCCCAAGTAATGAAAGGTTATTACAATAAACCGAAAGAAACTGAGGAAGTTATGAAAGAAATTGATGGAAAAACCTATTTCTTGACCGGAGATATTGGAAAATATGATTCGGACTTTTATTTCTATATCACAGATAGGAAAAAAGATATGATTGATGTATCTGGATTTAAGGCCTATCCAAGTGAAATTGAGGAGGTAATGATAGGTCACCCGAAAATCTCGAACGCTGCATGTATCGGTGTCCCTCATCCCAAGGTGGGGGAGACTGTGAAACTCTTTATTCTTCCCAAACCCAACGTTGAAATCACCAAGGAAGAAATTTTGGAGTATGCACGTAGAAAGCTTGTTAAATATAAACAACCACATAATGAGGACTATATAGAGATCCGAACTGAACTTCCCCTCTCTGATATTGGGAAAGTACTTAGACGCGTCTTAAAAAATGAGGAACATAAACAATAATTACACCGAGGGGGATATTCAGTAAGTATTTACTTTTTGGAGATTTGTACATGAATCCAAATGATATTGAACGGGCAAAAAATGCTGCTGCAGTTTTAGCTGTTCGAGAAAATCTTAGAAACAATATGATTTTGGGAATTGGAAGTGGTTCAACAATAATTGGGGCGGTGCGGGAAATTGCTAACATAGTAAACAGTAATAATTGGAATATAATTTGTGTACCAACTTCCTATCAAGCAAAATCACTTATTACAGAAAAAAATTTATTTTTGGGATCATTGGATCAATATCCTGAATTAGATTTAGCAATTGATGGAGTTGATGAGATCACATATAATTTGGAAGCGATTAAAGGAGGTGGTGGGTGTTTGGTACAAGAAAAAATAATTGCTACTTGTGCAAAGAGAGTAATTGCTATCGGTGATTGGCGAAAAATCTCAAATCAACTTGGTGAGAACTGGAAAAAAGGAGTTCCAGTAGAAATAATACCAGAAGCACAAGTTCCCCTAACTCACAGACTGGAAAAAATGGGAGGTAAAGCAAAATTAAGAGAAGGAAAAGCAAAAATCGGACCATTAATAACTGATAATGGAAACTTCATTTTAGATGTAGATTTTGGGAAGATTTCTGATCCCGAAAAATTGGATTCTCAATTAAAATCGTTAACTGGAGTAGTAGACTCGGGTTTATTCATAAAAATAATAGACAAAGTATATATTGGTCTAAAAGACGGAAATGTTGAAATTCTTGACTAGTTTGAATAGAATATCTCCCTCATCATCTAATCACAAGCGTCCATCCAGTCATCGAAGCACTTCCGGGCCTTTAATTCGTTACACTTCTCTTCAGGTATATCACACTCTTGGCATTTTTTTTTAATGAAGAGAATCCAAAGCTCGTTACTAGAAAATCGTTCGAGAATTGCAGAATCAGATTTTTGGGCATCTAAATTGTTTGTATGAACCAAAGCTTGATCACCAAGACTTAAAGTAGATTATTAATTGTAGTTTTGTGATGGTTATGTCCTCGTTCCTTAAGCTATACTGTTTAATCACTTCTTTAAGTTTTTTTGATTACGAAAAAGAAAATCTCGTTCCCTCGTGCCGTTTTTTACGAAAACCACCCACCAAGAATTATTAACTATTGTTAATTTTCAATGCATAGGGGATAGTATCGTGAGTATGATCAAAATCTTAGATTCCACAGGAAAGGCCGATCCTGAGCTTGAACCTAATATTTCTAAGGAAAAATTAGTAAAAATGCTGGAATATATGATACTGGTTCGGCTTTTAGATGAAAAAGGAATGCGTTTACAACGGCAAGGAAGAATTAGTTTCAGTATTCCAAGTACAGGGCAGGAAGCTACTCAAATCGGAGCGGTTGCTGCGTTATCTCCTGAGGACTGGATTTTCCCAGCTTATCGTGAACCAGGAATGGCGTTCTATCGCGGTTTACCTTTAGAGGATTTAGTGAATCATTGGTTTATCAATGAGAAAGATCCCCAAAAAGGTCGTCGACTCCCAGGACTTTTTGGTTCAAAGCAATTCCGTTATGTTAATCCTTCTGCACCGATAGGTACCCAAATAATTCAAGCTGCAGGGGCAGGTTACGCGCATAAGTATTTATCTGAAAATTTAGTGGACATCGTATTTTTCGGGGATGGTGCTACATCTTCAAGTGATTTTCATTCAGGATTAAATTTTGGGGCAGTATTTAAAACTCCTACAATATTTTTTTGCCAAAATAATCAATGGGCAATATCTGTACCACTTTCTAGACAGACTGGCGCCACATCTTTGGTTGATAAAGCACAAGGCTACGGGTTACCTGGTGTACAAGTAGATGGAAATGATATTCTTGCTGTTTATAATGTTGTAAAGGAAGCTGTGAAACGTGCGAAAGCAGGAGATGGGCCAACTTTTATTGAAGCAGTTACTTATCGTGCTGGTCCTCATACATCATCTGATGACCCAACTCGCTATCGACCAAAGGAAGAGCTTGAAAAATGGAAAAAATTGGATCCTATTTCCCGTTTTGAGAAATATTTGAGAGCAAAGGGTTATATTACACAGGAAGGAATAGAAGAAATACGATCCTCATTCGATAACAAATTGAATAATTTAATTTCCGAAGCAGAGAAGCTCAAGCCACCATCGTTAAAAACACTATTTTCTGATGTTTATAGTGAATTACCATGGCACTTAGAGGAACAATTTAATGAACTAAATGCATTAAAAGGGAGGAATGCCTGATGTCGGAGCTGACAATGGTTGAATCCGTTTGTTTTGCATTAGATGAAGAATTAGGACGCAATAGTAAATTAGTAATTTTAGGGGAAGATGTAGGCCCAAATGGAGGAGTTTTTAGAGCTACTCAAGGATTACTGGAAAAGCACGGACCAAAACGGGTACTAGATACTCCATTATCGGAAAATGGGATTATCGGTTTTGCTATTGGAATGTCACTGATGGGGTTGACTCCTGTTGCAGAGATCCAGTTTGTAGATTTCATATATCCTGCCTTCGACCAATTGATTTCAGAAGCCGCCAAATTTCGTTATCGAAGTGGTGGAATGTTTACCACTCCAATGGTGATTCGATCTCCTTATGGGGGTGGAGTTCGTGGAGCCCATTATCATAGTCAGTCTCCTGAAGCCTATTTCACCCATACACCGGGATTAAAGGTAGTTATTCCAAGTACTCCCTACGAAACCAAAGGTTTACTAACTTCAGCCATGCGTGAAGACGATCCAGTTATATTTTTAGAGCCCAAAAGATTATATCGTGCATTTAAAGAAGAAGTTCCAAAGGGAGATTATACTATTCCATTGGGAGAAGCAAGAAAGGTACGAGTAGGAGGAGATGTTACTTTACTAGCATATGGTGCAATGGTTCATGTGGCACTCGAAGCTGCAAATATCGCTTCTACTAATCATCAGATTGAATGTGAAGTGATCGATTTACGAACTTTAGTTCCTTTGGATATTAAAACGATTGAGAAATCCGTGAAGAAAACAGGACGAATGATTTCTATTACTGAAGCTCCTAAAACTAGTGGTTTTAGTGCAGAACTTTCAGCATTAGTCGCTGAAAGATGGATAGAGTATATGGAAGGACCAATAATGCGAGTTACAGGGTATGACACTCCATTTCCACTTTCTCTTGAACAAGAATATCTTCCAACAGCCCAAAGGACTTTGGAGACCATAATGAAAGTCTATAATTTTTGAAAAAATCGGAGTGAGAAGTAATGACTTATGAATTCAAGTTTGCTGACCCAGGGGAAGGTGTACATGAAGGAGAAGTACTCCAATGGCATGTAACTGTAGGTGAAATTGTAAAGAATGAACAACTTCTAGTCGAGATAATGACAGAAAAGGTAACTGTTGAGTTGACATCACCTATTAGTGGTAAAATTCTTTCTCTTGAATTTCAAGAGGGAGATATAATCAAAGTGGGGGATATACTAGTGAGAATCGAACCAAAAAGTACTGGTGGGAAGAATCTAGAATTAATTAAAGAAGACCTCAAAAAAGTGGAGGAAGACGATTCGCTCTTTACCGCGGCAACTCCTTTCAAAAAAATTGAAACTAGTGATTTAAACCAATCTGAGGTAAAAAAAGAACCCATTGCTGCTCCTTCCATAAGAAGACAAGCAAGAGAACTTGGGATTAGTTTATCTGATATACCTGGAACAGGCCCAGCCGGAAGGATTACTCGTGAGGATTTTCAATCATTTTCCGTGCAAAAATCAACTAGTAGAGTAGTGTCCAGCGGAAGAAATGATATCATCCAAAGAGAAGATCAATCAATTCCATTAAGAGGATTACGTCGAAATATATCGAAAGCAATGCGTAAATCCAAGGATACGGCTGCACATTATACTTACTTCGAAGAAGTCGATATGACAGCTTTAGAAGCTCTTCGTCAGGATGCTAAACCCTTAGGTGAAAAAAATGGGATTAAAATAACCTATATCCCGTTAATCATTAAATGTTTAATACCTACTCTCCGTAAATTTCCCTATCTCAATTCCTCCCTCGATGATGAGAAAGGTGAGATAGTTTTGAAAGGAGCAATTAATATTGGAATTGCAGTAAATACTGACAATGGTCTGGTAGTCCCTGTCATCAAAAATGCCGACCAAAAAGGGATTTGGGATTTAGCTCAAGAAGTACAATCACTTGCTGAAAAAGCAAGAAACGGATTGCTTTCTTTAGATGATGTGACTGGAGGATCATTTACAATTACATCTGTAGGGAATATAGGAGGATTTGCTGCTACACCTATTATTCGTTGGCCTGAGATCGCAATTCTCGGCCTCATGCGTAATAAATTACGACCTGTTGTAATTGAACAAAACGGGAAACCTGAAATTGCCATTCGTAAAATTATGATGCTTTCTTTGACTATTGATCATAGAGTAGTGGATGGAGCAGTTGGGGCAATGTTTACAAATGAATTAACAAAGTATATGGAGAATCCCGCGTTGTTATTACTTAATGAGGGATTATAAATGGAAATACTAGAAACTGATGTACTTGTAATTGGTGCCGGCCCAGGAGGTTATCCAGCTGCTATAAGAGCATCTCAACTTGGAAATAAGGTCTTCTTAGTTGAGAAAGGGTTTATAGGTGGTGAATGTTTAAATTGGGGATGCATCCCAAGTAAGGCATTAATTTCTGCAGCAAAATTCTACCATAAACTGAAGCATGACGCACCAAAAATGGGTATCACCGTGAAAGATGTTGAAATAGACTTTTCCATAATGCAAGAGTGGAAAAGAGGAGTTCAATCTAAATTAATAAACGGAATCAAACAGTTACTGAAAGGAAATGGCGTTACTACTGTATTAGGCACTGCAAAGTTTGAAAAACCAGGCTGGGCCCTCATTACAAAAGAGGACGGTACTCAAATACATGTAAAATATACCAATGTGATTCTTGCAACGGGAACAGAGTTCATATCTCTACCCGAGTTTAAGATAGATGAACAAGATATTCTCAGTGCAAAGGGATTGTTATCAATCAAGGAGATTCCTAAAGAATTAGTAATAATTGGAGGAGGAGTAATAGGACTTGAACTGGGTACACTCTTTGCTAAACTTGGATCAGTAGTAAGTATCATAGAATTACTCTCTGAAATTCTACCTGGAGTGGATCCTCCGATTAAAAAGCTTTTGAGTATGAAAGCCAAACAACTTGGGATAACAATCTATACATCAACTAACGCCGAGGGATATTCTAGGGAAAAAAATGGAAAGTTGTCTATTAAAATAAAAACAAAAACTATCAACAAAGTTATAGTTACAGATAAAATTCTATTAGCAGTAGGAAAGAAACCTCAAGTGAATGAACTTAATCTATCAGCACTTAATGTAAAAATAGATGATAAAGGTTACATAATTGTAAATAAGAAGCAGCGCACATCTGCTTCAGGTGTGTATGCTGTTGGGGATTGTACTGGTCCACCATTTTTAGCTCACCGTGCAACAAAACAAGGCATTATTGCAGCAGAAGTAATTAACAGATTGCCTTCTGAAAGTGATTTTAAATCTATGCCAGTCACGATTTTTACGGAACCTGAAGTGTCATATGCAGGTTTATCGGAAAAACAAGCTAAACAAGCTGGATTTGATGTGGTTTCCGGAAGAGCACCGTTTGCTACTTCTGCAAAAGCGATGTCTAGTCTTAGCGAGGATGGATATGTTAAAGTGATTGCAGATAAGGTTACCAAACAACTCCTGGGAGTACAGATAGTTGGTCCTAATGCATCTGATTTAATTTCTGAAATATCCCTAGCCTTAGAAATGGGTGCGACGGTAGAAGATTTAGGTTTTACTATTCATCCTCATCCCACGCTTCCAGAAATGATTATGGAAGCTGCAGATGCTGCGCTCAATAAAGCTATACATCAAGTCACTCTTGTGAAGAAATGAAACTCAGAAACTGCCTAAGGGGAGGAAAATTCTTTTTCTATTAATTTTCTTTTTTTTTCCTGAATCCATGAATTCTTGGAATACATTTCACGAGTCAAGTAGGTTCCTAAGCGTTTCTCTGAGAGTGTTGGCTTTTCAGTTTTAAAATCAAGGTTAAATTTCTCTTCAATTTGGTTGACAAAAGTATCTATCAAACTTTTTCTTGACAGAGGGGGTAAATTCGTTGTGGGAAATGAAAGACTAGGCCTTCGACTCTGGTAGGTAAGTTTCCCAGCAAGCAGAGCATTCTCTATATGAGTCAAATCTGCATTAAGAAGTAAAGTTAAGTGATGTAAGAACCAAGAACTCCTAAAATATCCTGCAGAACCTGATATTTTCTTCTTCTTATATAAGATCGAGGTATCTTTGTAAATTGTAAAAGAATCTCCTTTTAATTCTCTGCTTAAACAATCCACCATTAATTTTGTAAATAATCTAGAGATAGAGTTAACATCCTGAAATTTTGGAACTAGTAATGACTTTGGAAGAAAAATTGATATGTTTAGCACGCCTAAATCATGAAAAACGGTTCCTCCACCTGATATTCGACGTCCTATAATTATCTTGTTATCAGAACAATAGGTAACATTAACTTCCTCTTCAATGTGCTGATTTCGACCAAGAATCACTGCATTCGGGTTATTCCAAGAGCGAATCGTTCCAGAAAATTCACTCTGTGCGTGGAGATAAAGAATAGCATGTTCTAAAGCAAGGTTAAAATGGACGTCTTTGAAATCTGTGTCTAACCATCTTCCTTTCATGAGTGAGTACCCATAGTCATAGGTAACTTAACTGATTTTTCCCCATTCCAAATATGTAAAAAAGGGTTTAGGCACAGATTGCACAAGAGGTAGAAATTTGTATCTCAAAAAAGAACAGGCACTATCTGTAGTAATTGTAGGGACAATTCAATTCCTAATCCTAAGCACAATCGCCATGCTATTCTATACGGGGGGAACAAGAATTGATGAAACAGCTCAGGGATATGGTTTTTTTACCAATTTCTTTAGTGATCTGGGTAGAACTACTGCTTATTCTGGAGAAGGCAATTTAATTTCAACTATATTATTTGTTACAACTCTTGTCGGATTAGGACTCACCTTCCTAATTTTTTTCCAGTTAATTCCAGAAATTTTTGATCGCACTGACGAAGAACAAAAACTAAGCAATTATGTCTCGATTCTGGGCACGATATCTGCTTTTGCGTTTATAGGAGTGGCTCTCACTCCTGCAAATATTATACCAATTATCCACGATGCTTTGGTAATACTAGGATTCTCACTTACGACACTTGTGTTAGGAATATTGCTTATCCTTACGTTGAAAGATCCTGTATTTCCAAAATTCTATATAGTAATATATTCTACTCTCATCATCATTATACTAGCCTATGGCGGATTATTTTTCTTAATTCCAAAAATAGTAACTCTTGAAGACCTGATCTGGAGAGTAACAATGCAGAAAATTGTGGTATATAATCTTCTTTATTGTTTTTTAAACCAAAGTTACGGTATTTGGCGTCATAGAATAAAGAATGAAAATTGAATAGTAGTTGACAATATACTTTTTCCACTTTATAATGGGAACTGACATTATTAGAGAAATTCGGCACATTAAATGAACTTAGCAAGGGAGATCTTTAACTTTCATCGTTTTTTTTTGGAAATTTCACAAAGAAATTGCCTACATCAAAAGAATTTTAATTAAGCAATCATTGACAATACTAGACATCCGAGACTCAATGGAAAGGTAATTAATTATGCAACTAGAAATAGCGA
>JAEOTC010000160.1 GCA_016840035.1 Candidatus Hodarchaeota archaeon
GACACTTGAAAAGTTTTACAGATATACTCCTTTATAAATGAATCGTAACCAGAGTCACTCTGGGGAGCGGGAATGAAATTAGCAGATAACTAGCGCATTTCATCGATTCTATTATCAGAATGGTTTCAACAAATTAAAAAAGGTTTCCTGTCTCACCACTCATTTTTGAGTGAAGGTTCTATAGAACGAAGAATTTCTAGGAATAATTAAAATCTTGAGAAATTCGACCTCTGTTAAATATAAATGAGGTCTTATTCTTGAATAAACCTGTAATTGTGAGCTTAGCAAGAACACCTATGGGAAAAATGATGGGAGCATTCGCTAACTTTTCCGCTGCAAATCTAGGTGCAGTTGTCATCAAAGAGGCTGTAAAAAGATCAACGCTTGATGGCAAAGATATTGATCACGTCATATTGGGGCAGGTAATATCCGCAGGATGTGCCCAAAACACTGCACGACAAGCAACAATATACGCAGACCTTCCAGTTTCAACTGGAGCTATTACAATCAACAAAGTGTGTGGATCTGGAATGGCATCAGTCATATGGGCTGCTCAAATGATAAAAACTGGAGATATGGATGTAGTTGTGGCAGGTGGAACAGAAAATATGTCCATGGCTCCTTATTTACTCTTAAAAGGTAGACAGGGATATCGGTATGGGAATAACCAACTGATAGATGCGATGTACCATGATGGATTATATGATATCTATCATGATATGGCAATGGGAAACACGGGTGACATTGTTTCCAAGAGATTTAAGATCAGTAGGAAAGAAATGGATGTTTTTGCTTTTAATTCACACCAACGGGCACATAAAGCCACTCAAGAGGGAATATTTAAAGATGAAATCGTTCCTGTCGAAATAAAAACCCGTAAAGGTACAATTTCCGTAACAGAAGATGAAGGTATAAGACCAAATACTTCTGTAGAGGCATTAGCAAAACTACGTCCTGCATTTTCAAAAACAGGGAAAGTAACTGCAGGGAATGCTTCACAAATCTCAGATGGAGCGGCTGCCGTAGTGGTAATGTCAGAAGACTTAGCAAAGGAAAAAGGGATCCCTATTCTTGCACATATTTCTGCTTATGGTACAAATGCCACCAAACCTGAATGGGTTATGGAAGCTCCAATTGAAGGAGTAAAACAACTTTTAGAGAAGACAAATAATACTATTGCTGATTTTGACATAATAGAACACAATGAAGCTTTCGCAGCAGCTAGTTGTGCAGTCAGAAATGAGTTGAATATTCCTGATGAAAAATTTAACGTCAATGGAGGAGCAGTTGCTCTTGGACATCCTCTCGGTTGCTCTGGAACTCGTATCCTAGTCACTTTATACCATGAACTCGCAAAACGCAATGGTAAAAAGGGATTAGCTACTATCTGCTTGGGCGGTGGAGAAGCTATGAGCTTGATTATTGAAAGATAATGTAACAATTTTGTACGCACTAGTAGACGAGAATAGTTTCCTGCTTCTCCTTGTAGAAGAAGTTTAAGACACGGAAATGTGTCTTTATATTCTCAACAATCGGTTTTATTGGTTGCCAGTCTTCATTCCAATCAATAAACCATACTTCTATTTGGGAACTCCAAGGATGTATTCCAGAGAGGACTTCATTTAATAGGATTTGATATTCGGAATGCAAACGATGTAGATAACTCAAAGGGAGAAGAGAATCTTGTTCAGCTTCACGATTCCTATCCTTTATTCGCTGAAAAGCCACTTCAGGAGATACATCTAAGAATATCAGTAAGTTAGGAGGATGGATAGTTTGAATAAACATGTTATACGCGTATTCATAAATTTTCCAGTTAATGGGATTAATCTTCTTATCCTTCATAAGCATCTGTGTAAATACACGATCTCCTGGTAATGCTCTATCAATTACTGCACCTTGTTGATGATTAATAGTACGAGCAGCTTCTGATTGAATTGCAAAACGCTTATTGAGCATATCGATTTGAAAAGAAAAACCCCAAGTTGTCTGGTCCTCATAATAGATTTTTAATAATTCTTCGTTTAACGGTTCTTGAAAAACATGTAAATTTAGTAAATTACCAATTTCTTTTGCGACTGTCGTTTTTCCCGCTCCAATAATGCCATCTACCCAAATTAATGGCTGAATCATTATTGAACCGCTCCTCCAACAGTTAAAACCCACATCAGATTTTTTCCCTATGTATTTACTTTTAATAAGAAATTGTATTTTAGTGTCTACTAGATGAAAATGCTAAGGGGAGTTAAAAACCTTCGTACTACTACATTCGTACTAGATGAATTGATTTCTGGATTCTTGGTGATTCCTTTACTCTAATTCAAGATCGATTGCCGATAAAAAATTGCTTATAAAGAAAAATGTAAGTGAGTTACACTAATTGAGTGTGATAGTAAACAATGTCGACAAGTAAAATGATTGAAGTAAGAGATTTAACTAAACACTACTCATCAAAAAAACGGTTAGGATTATTCAAAAGTAAAAAAAATACAGTAGAAGCATTAAAAGGAGTGACTTTTGATGTAGATCAGGGGGAAGTATTTGGATTACTAGGTCCAAACGGAGCAGGAAAAACCACACTTATAAAAATCTTAACCACATTATTGCTACCTACTTCAGGTATAGCGAAAGTGAATGGTTATACATTGGATCAGGATAAGGAAATCAAATCCTCTATAGGGGCTATGCTTATGGGGGAGCGTGGATTATATTGGAAATTGACTGGTCAAGAAAATTTGGAGTATTTCGGGGCATTATACCATGTACCAAAAGCTACTCGGAAGGAACGAATTGAATCTCTTATCAGTTTACTAGAACTCGAAAAGATAGCAGATAGAACTGTTGAGACATATTCGTCTGGTCAAAAAATGAAGATGGTATTCGCCCGTGCACTTGTTAATGATGCACCAATTCTTATGCTTGATGAACCCACCAACACATTGGACGTCAAAGAAGCAAGAAGATTGCGGAAAATTGTGAAGGAACAAAATGAGGATTATAAAAAGACAATAATCTATTGTACCCATCTAATGGTTGAAGCAGAAGAGTTGTGTCATCGAGTAGGAATTATTGATCAAGGAGAAATCATTGCCCTGGATGACCCTATGGATCTGAAACAAGATCTACAAGAGAATGATATCCTTAGTATTGAAGGAACAATACCTGAAAATGCTCAATCAGCAATAGAATCAACTCCCGGTGTTTTATCGGCTCAAATGCTAGTTAAACAAATAAATAATGGATCAACAGAGACCAGACCATATCTCAATATAACTTGTGAGAACAGTCATCAAAATCTACCAGAAATTATTTCAACTCTGACAACAAACGGAGCAGTTATTCGCAATATTGACAAGAAAGAAACTACCCTTGAAGATGTTTTTGTTAATATTACAGGACGATCATTGATGGATGACACAAGTCTGGTTATCAAAGCTAAAGTGGGAAGTGAGAAATAGTGTACGCTCCAATCCAAGAAATAACACTTCGAAGCCATTGGGGTGTGATCTGGGGAACCTTCATAGTTAGATTGAAGACGATTTCTCGCTATAAGGGCATGTTATTGATGGATATCCTAGTTCCAGTATTTTTAGCAGCTATGCCAATACTGTTGGGACAAGCTCTGTCGGGTTCCATTTCAGCAGCTTCATCAAATTTTGAAAAAAATACTGGTCTAGTAGGAGCAAATTATGTGGCGTTCATTATAATCGGAGCAAATGTATTTGCCACTGTAACAACTTCTCTTTGGCTATTTGGGTTTTTCATAAGGAGAGAACAGACTCTTGGCACATTAGAGGCATTATTCATGTCTCCTGCTCATCAGATCTCAATTTTAATAGGACTTACATTATACGTCCAAGTTCGGTCAGTTATCACATTTTTAGGAGGTTATTTCTTCGGGTGTCTTCTATTCTCTGTTAATCCAATTCAAGGCCAAGTCCTTTTAGCGCTCGGAATTCTTCTATTTGGGTTAATTCCAATTTATGGGTTATCATTTCTATTAGGTGCACTTGTTCTGAAAGTAAAACAAGCAAATAGTCTGCTTAGCACACTTCAATGGGTTGTAGGCTCATTAATGGGAGTTTTTTTCCCTGTAACTGTTTTACCAGTAACTTTCCAAGTCCTTGCCTACCTCTTTCCAGGATTCTGGCTTAATTATAATATTCAAGCTGCATTGATGGGATTAGAATGGTTTTTTATCAACATGTACGGACATCTGAGCATTCTTTTTATATTTGCTATAACTTGTCCTCTCATAGGGTACATGATTTTCTCGAAAACTGAATATCGCAGTAAAAGAGCAGAAGGAATTGGACAGTTTTAGGAGGAATATGAATGGTACTCGCAACACATAAACAAGAGCGAATTTATGGAAAAAGAGCATGGTGGAACCAATTTTGGTCTATGACGAAGAAGGAATTTACCGTATTAACTCGTTACAAATTTTCATTTATTCTCAGCTTTGTACAGGTTATGGTGATTATGTTTGTTTTTACTGTAGCGGCTATGGTACTCACTCCTCCTGACCAAGAAAGCTACGGAGCTGGAATCATGTTTTATTCTTTCATTCTCTTCATGTTTCTTTCTACCGCACTCTGGGATATCGGGAACTCACTTCGGGAGGAACAATACCAAGGAACACTAGAGTCCTTATTCATGTCTCCTATTAGTTATTTTTCAACACTGATCTCAAGAATCCTTTCAAATGTTATCTGGACGAGTTTAAATGTAGCAATCGCGTTCCTCTTTATGTCTCTAGTCTTTGGTCAATTGCCTGTGGAAAATTTAATTTTAGGAATCGTTGTTCTTATTCTTAGTCTATTTGTTTGTTTTGGATTCTCCTTTGGATTTGCGGGGTTAGCATTACAATACAAAGAGTCAATGAATACTTTAACAAACTTCTTACAATTTTTCTTTATGATAGTTTGTGCAATGTTTTTCCCGTTTTCTGCTCTACCAGATATCGTCCTGATCGTATCAAGACTTATTCCACTTTCTTATTGTGTTGACCTCTTCCGTTCTACGATGATCGGTTCCACACCTGAACTTCTATCATTTGAGCTAGAATTTACCATTGTAGCATTATTTTCGATTATCTTACCATTTCTAGGAATTTTATTTTTCCGACGTACTGTTACAAATGCTAGAAGACGAGGGACACTAGCAGAGTACTAAAGAATTATGCTTCAGATAAGTCCCAAAAAAAACTGAAAACTCCACAATATTGATTTTTTGAAATCAATCTATGATAGCAATAAGACGATGTAGTTATTTAACCATGGACAACCAATTGGGTTGAATTCTTGACCGACTCCACATCGTTCTAAATGATCACAAATCAGGCATGGACAATCCCATGGTTTAGAAAGTTCCGGATAATTCTCCTGAGTCAGTAATTCTTCCATTGACATTGTTTATTCTATCCATTCATCGAAATATCGCTGTAGGAGATAATGAAAAACAGGGAGAGATTCGTATGTATACAAAAATGTCTCTGTTTGGAGTGATCTACAAATATTTGGTATATATTCGGGTTTTTTATTTTTTTAGTAGCTAATTTACCGCTATTTTACTATCGTCTAGAATATAAAATTCATTCATTCTCGAAATTAGCTTTCAATCACAATTAGAGGAATTAAAAATCTCACTCCTGACTGATTTTCGGAGTAAAGTATCTTTTATTGTTTTTCGTTTCTTCGGATAATCAATTGTATAATGAACTCCTCTACTCTCTTTGCGATGAAATCCCGCATCAATAACCATCTGTGCCACATCAGCTAGATTTCGGAGTTCAATGAGATCTGAGGTGATATGAAAATCCCAGTAATACTGATTAATCTCATCTTGAAGAAGATGAATCCGTTGTTGAGCACGACGAAAACGCTTATCAGATCTAACGACTCCAACATAATTCCACATTAATAGTCGAAGTTCCATCCAATTCTGGGAAACTACCACAGATTCATCACTATCTACTGCATCTCCAGAGTGCCAAGGAGAAAATGAACATGCTGGAGGGGCTTTGTCTAGTAGATTTCGACATTCTTGGGCTGCAAAATGAGCCATTACACTAGATTCAAGTAATGAATTGGATGCGAGACGATTAGCTCCATGAAAACCAGTACAGGCTGTTTCTCCGATCGCAAGTAATCCTGGAATGTCTGTAGAACCAGAAACAGACGCTTTTACTCCTCCAATAGCATAATGAGCTGCTGGGACAACAGGAATTAGTTCTTTAGTAATATCAATTCCTAATCCTAAACATTTTGCATGAATTCCTGGAAATCGATTTTTGATGAAATCCGAATCTTTGAATGAAATATCCAAAAACAAGCAATCATTCCCCGAACGTTTTAATTCAGCATCCATCGCTCTCGCCACAATATCTCTAGGCGCTAGTTCTAGCCGAGAATCATAAGCAGCCATAAAACGATTTCCAGATGCATCGATTAACTTAGCACCTTCTCCTCTCAATGCTTCAGAAATTAGAAATGACTTTGCATGTGGGTGATATAGCAAGGTAGGATGAAATTGGATGAACTCCATATTCATTACTGTAGCACCTGCACGATATGCCATTGCAATTCCATCCCCGCTTGAAATGTCAGGGTTGCTGGTATAAAGGAATGCCTTTCCTAATCCCCCCGTAGCAAGAACAGTGACTCTCGCGGCAAAATTCTTTACAATATCTTTTTGTTTGTCTAACACATATGCCCCTAAGCATCTACCTGCTCGAATTTTAAGATTGATTGCAATATGATTTTCCAATACTGTTATACGAGGATCTTCTAAAACACGATTAATTAGAGTTTCTTGTATATTTACTCCTGTGATATCTTTTGAATGAACAACACGACGATATGAATGTCCAGCTTCCAAACCTAAGTCATAATGATCAGAACCTCGTTTTGAAAACTGAACTCCCCATTCAACTAACTCTTTAATACGTTCAGGACCTGCAAATACTATTTTTCGTACGACATCAGGATGACATAAACCATCTCCCACATTTATTGTATCCTGAATGTGTTTGTCGAATGAATCTTCAGAAGACAATACAGCACTAATTCCACCTTGTGCAAGAATTGTCGCGCATTCCTTGAGGTTCGTTTTTGTCAAGACAATAACTTTACCAACATTGGCAACCTTTAATGCCAATGATAACCCAGCAATTCCCGAACCAATGATTAATACATCACAAGTTGTGTCTAATGAATCTATTGCGTTCAAATCTCATGCCTACTTGAGTAAACAGTTTTTTGGATTGTAGGTGATAGAACTAATCTTGGATTTAAATCATAAATTGTTAATATAAAAATAACCAAATTAGCAAATATCCCATCTTGATCCTTTTAAGTATAGTTTCCTGTTTTTCATCAACTTAAACGATAAGTACATTGCCCTCTATCCTCACAATTCTTACAGCGAGTTTCCCATTTAGACTTCTTGATATTTGTCCCCAGATTTATGGCAAAAGATACTGATTTAATCGGTTGCATCATATATCCATCTGATAAAGTAACTCCGATGTCATCAGCAGGCAAATGTGAGAAAAAAATTCTTTGGTCGTTAACACTCCACTGACAATAACCAGGGCTATATCGAGAAGAGAATGAGAGATCTTGTTTTTCTGCAATTTTTGTGATCTCTAGATTGACAAGATCTGCGACCTTTTCTACACCAGCTGATCCAATAGCATCGAAAATAACACCATCAACATATTTTCCTTCACTCATCAATCTATTTACTTCAGATGGAAGTTTAACTCCGATTGTAACAATTGCTAAAGCAACTTGTTGAGTTTCTGCAAAACATTCACGTTTAGGGAGATCATTTACACTGAATAACTGAAAAATACCCTTTGGTGACATAAAATCATTAGCAATATGAAGTAATTGATCGATCTGCGATTCGAGATCCTTCGGTATTTCTTTCGCTCTTAATTTCTTTGTAAAATTTCCATTTGGTTGAAGATAAGAAATTACATCCTCTTTTTTAACCGAAATCTTCTCATAAGTGCGTCTTTGAACCAAATTGGAAACCGAATTTCTATTTTTTTCCTGATGATAAATATTCTGAAGAGAGCTTGTCTAATTCTTTTGATCTACTAGCATCTAACTCGACTTGTGGAGGTTTTGCTAAGAGATTATTGATTTCTAGCCTTGCTCTTTTCCGAGAAGATAGTGATCCTGTACTCTTCCACTGATCACGGGTCATTCTAGCAAGAATTGGACTTGGAAAAAAGAGTTCTTTACGGAACAATTGAAGAGTAGAGGGATGTGATAATAATTCGTTCGTTTGATCATAATCTTTCAAAATGTCTTCTGCAAACGGAGAACCATAGTCATGTATTCCTTCTACAAATCGTTTTACCATACCTGCAATCTCATTATCGATAAGAAGTTTTTCAATTGATTGACAAGATTCGAAATCAAGCATTCCGGGGCCTGAAATCATATTTATTCCAGTTAATCCTGCTAATAATGCACCCATCCCAGCTTCTAAGCCAGCTTGAGCATCAGGAATTTTGGAATCACTCAAACTCATATAAGCATGAGTGGGTAGATTCAAAAATTTGCCCATTTCAGCATCCCCAATGTCAATCATCATCGTCTCGATTGCCCCCATAGGGGTTGTACCATGTTTCATGTCCATCACTGCGGGAGAACCTCCCCAGATAATTGGTGCACCTTTTTTTACTAATTGGGAGATTACAACTCCAGCTAAAGATTCCGCACAATGTTGAGTAATAGATCCTATTAAAGTAATGGGGGCATTTGCTCCTGACATGGGCATACTGATAAATTCAGAAGGTATCATTCTTTCCGCAGCATCAATAACCGATTGGGTTGTTAAATCCGACCATGAAAGTGGAGGAGAGGGGCAGGCATCAAAGATAGCTAATGGTTTCTCGGCTAAATCCTTTTCAGAAGTTCGACATGTTAGCAATAGCTCATTCATTATAGAAAAACTTTCTTTCCTGAATGTTCCTGTCACGATTGGCTTTCGACTATACTTAAGTGTAGTGTACAATCGATGCCAGTCCTGAGCATCTTTTGGTACATCAGAATACACTAAAGATGTGCTCTGGGCTTCAATGTTTGCTAATTGGTCAACTATCTGAGTAAATCGAATAAAATCTTGGTGGAGAGGTTCCCTAATTTCACCTGTCTTTTCATCCAGAATGAAAATCGCTGCTGATCCAGGATCAAAGTGAATCTTATCTTCCTTAAGGAATAGATTGGGATTCCCTTCACGATCATACATTGTGATTTCATGAGGGGGATAAGTGAGACATTTTTTCACTAAGTCAGAGGGAATGAAATAGCGTTGATTTTGATTTGGTACTCCCACTTCCTTAAGAAGAGTCTCAGCATTTTTATTTTCTATTAAAACCCCTAAAGATTCAAGGATATGAGTTGCTTCTTCAAAAATTTTCTTTTTATATTCCTCATTGAGTAATGTAACCTTTGGTCTTAGAATTCCCATTTAACTACATCCTAACGACTATCAATTAACGTTCTAATTTTTCGTATGTGAGTAGGTGTTGTGCCACAACAACCACCGACAATTTTTACTCCAAGATCGATCATCTGACCGATATCATTTACATAATCCTCAACAGGTTGATCATAAAGAGTATTTCCTCCAGAAAGACGAGGTTGACCTGCATTCGGTTTTGCTGAAATCGGGATATCTGTCAGATTTACTAGCTCTTTTATGAGTTCAATCATCTGATCAGAACCCAATGTACAATTTGTTCCAATAACATCCACTTTTTCCTCCTCCAGCTTAGTAACGCACGTTTCCACCGAATCTCCCATTATGGTGAAAAAACCTCGCGTTTTGGTTTTCCGATAGGTCATGGATGCGATAATTGGCTTTTCAGACACTTCTTTAATTCCCTGAATAGCGGCAGACATTTCTTGAAGGTCAGATATCGTTTCAATATGCCATAAGTCAATACCTGGAGCTAAAATTTTAGCTTGTTTTTGAAAACCCGCTTTCCACATGTCTCCCGATGCATTTCCAACAGGAGGTCTAAATTCACCAGAGGGACCAATATCTCCTACAATTAAGTTTTCTTCAGAAGGTAAAATGGCTTTTATATTATTAATAGCTTCAACATTAATCTTTTGATATAGATTGCTAATATTATGCCTATTTAAACTTACAACATTTGAACTAAAGGTACAAGTTTGGACCATATCTGATCCAGCATCGTAATAACTAGCTAAAACCTTCTTTACAACCTCAGGATTTTCAATATTAAGTAAATCAGGGATTTTTCCTGGTTCCAAGTCTCTATTCATTAACTGTGTACCCATGGCACCATCAAAAAGAATTATCTTTGATTTATCTTCTAACCAGTTGGTAAAAAGCATTAGGGTTTCACATTAATCCTTAATTATTGAATCAATTCCTTAACAAGCTTGACTGATTCTACCGCATTTTCTGCATACCCATCAGCCCCACATTCATCAACCCACCCTTGTGTCACAGGAGCGCCACCAAAAATTACTTTAAATTTATTCCGAATATTTTTCTGGTTTAAAAGATCAATCACTTTTTTCTGGTTTACCATAGTCGTGGTTAACAATGTTGACACTCCTATAATATCTATATCCCCTTTAATAGCTTCATCAACAATTTTTTCAGCCTTTACATCTGTTCCCAAGTCAACAACTTGAAATCCATTTGCTTTTAGCATTGTAGCCACGATCGTTTTCCCAATAGAATGAATATCACCTTCGATTGTAGCTAGTAGAACTTTACCTGAAGATTGACGTTCTGAACCTGATGACTGCAAACCCGGGGTAATTATGTCAACAGCTTTTTCCATAATTTGAGCTCCAGACATCAATTCCGGAAGAAAGAATTCTCCTTCATCCCAAAGATCTCCTACTTTTCGAATACCTTCACCAAATCCTTTCTCAATCACTTGTAAAAGATCCATACTTTCATCAAGAGCTTGATTCGCTAAATGAACAGCTTTTTCTTGATCTAAGCTTACAATGGAATTCGCCATTTCTCTATAAATTTCTTCTGTATCCATGGTGAGACATTCTCCTTTTCAGCAATTAAGATCAGATGTTGTATTAATATCTATAGTTTTCCCAGTTAAAATCAATTTCATGAAGAAAAGATTGGAATTCTAACGCACGACCTTCTGGATCCTTTGCAAAAAAATTGTAGATATTGTATTTCGTATTCTTCACTGGTTTAGTGGTAGCCAATTCACATAAACTTTGATAGACCTGGTCAACTTCTTTAGTAGTCTGATAAAAGAATGTTAATAGTCCATCCATACTGATTTCATCTCTTTCACAAAATCCAAATAGAAAATTATCATGTTTGAATATTATGCAATCCCCTTGATCTATCCAAATTTTAGAATTAAGATTAGAATAAAAATTTTTCATTTTTCCAAGATTTTTTGTCTTTAAGAATAAAATACCAGCCATCCTGTTTTACCTCCTTAGAGAAAGAAAGAAGTTCAAAAGCCCTTATCAGACAATCGACTGGCAATACAAGTTTATAAAGAAAATTCTCAATGACATACATCTAGAAAAAGAGGAAATACTTCAATGAAATCCCTATCAATTCTGAGTCATAAGGGAGGAGTGGGAAAAACTTCAATTGCTGCGAATATAGCAGTGCATCTTGCAAAGATAGGCCAAAATGTATGCCTTCTAGATACTGATTTTCATGGTCCGTCCATAATAACCTTTTTTAAGAAAAATCCAGAAACAAAATGGCTCAATGATAATTTACTACGGGATGAACCTCTAGAAAATTGTCTAGAAGATATTTCTCCTCAACTAGAGGTTTCAGGAAGACTATATATCGGATTTGCAGACCCTTCAGCATCAGCGATTGAAACTAACATAAGAATAAATGAAAAAATGTCTTTTAAAATGCTCAAGAATTTGATGAAGATTCGAAAAGAACTAGAAAGTCCCCCGTATGAAGTAACATATCTTATACTTGATAGCTCCCCGGGTACAACTTATAGTACCGTGAATGCTATGATTACGACTGAAACAAGTCTCTTCATTGTTAAACTTAGCAATGCTGATCTACTCGGTACTTCACAAATGATTGCTGGTCTTAATAAGCAATTGAAGAGTAAATCCTTGGTCTTAGCGAACCTCATTCCCAAAAGCGTCATTCAAGATGAAGCAATTATATCCCAAATACAGTCACTTATCGAGAATAAATTCACTAAAGAAACACAAGATAAGTATGTCGATTTTATTGGTTGGATTCCGATTGATGAATCGTTAATACAAACGGAATTCCTTGAAGCAATAAAGACCTTGCAAAATCAAACCTCCTCCAGACTTATTTACACCCTGAAGCAACCAGATCATCCATTCTCTACAACTCTTGTTGAGTTAATTCCCACGATTTTCGAGGATAACACCAAATGATCGTTTATGCCCTCTACATTATAGATGAAGGAGGAAGACCTTTACTTTCTCAGTATTTCCAATCTTCGGATGATGTCCCGAATGAAGTGCTTTTTGGAGCGTTATTTACTGCATTTAAAGATCTAGCAGCTGATGTCACAACGCAAAAATCCTGGGAAATGAAAACTCTTGGAATAGAAAGATTGTTTTATCATACAAAATCATTTGGGCCATTCAATGTAGTGATCGTAACTAATACTCAAAAAGGCCCTGAGAATCTTCTCCAAACAATAGGATTACGGTTTATGAAGGAACATCGAGAGGAAATACTCCAAGATTTCCTCGTAGATTTTAGACTTTTTGACCCGTTTAAGGAAATAATTCAAGAAATGTTTCAGGCAGAAACTCTCGTAGATGAATCAGGGAAATTATCTCCCACCAAGCGATTTAGCGTGGGGGGAATATTTGATTTACCACCAGATCTACAAACTACTGCGCTAGCATTAATAACATTGGAAGAGGGAACATTGGAAGATATTTCAAAGGAATGTGGGGAAAATCAAGTACAAACTACTAAATCTCTTAACTCATTACAAAAAATGGGATTTATAGGAAGAAAAGAAAAAGAGGGTAAGCAATTATTCTTCTACTCAGCTTGATGGGATTAACTTCTTACCCAGATCTCGAGTTTTTTGAAGAGTACTGTTATTTCTCAGTTCTGAAGACTTATGGTAAACTATGCAGTTTTAGGACTCGGACTAATGGGTTCAGCTCTCTGTTACGATATTTTAACGTATGATCCCACTTCCCGAGTTTATGGATTTGATAAAGATCCTAAACAAAGAGATCATCAGAAAAAACAACTACAACAATTCAAAGATCGATTTCAGGTTCAAGATTTAAATTTAGACGAGAAACAACACCAACATTTAGAAAAAATACTGGTAGATAATGAAATTTGTGTTGCTTTTGGTGCTATTGATTATAGATTTAATTTTTCATTATCTAAGATTTGTATATCAGCAGGATGTAGTTTTGTAGATCTAGGAGGGAATCCTACAGTCGTTCAACAGCAGCAAGGGTTGGATAGTGAAGCTATCCATGCTGGTGTAACCATCATACCAGATTTGGGCCTAGCTCCAGGAATGATCAATATAATTGCAGCTTATGCCATGAGAAAGTTTGATACTCTAGAAGAATGCCATCTACGAGTAGGAGGATTACCTCAGGATCCAGAGACTATTCTAAATTACCAACAGGTTTTCGCTATTCGTGGTTTAACAAATGAATATCTCGAAGATGCTCGAATTATTCGTAATAGAAAGTTAGAAATAATTCCATCACTAACAGAAGTGGAGGAGTTAACATTTCCTGAACCATGGGGCAATCTAGAAGCATTTAATACTGCTGGAGGAACATCATCACTTCCTGATCTTTATGAAGGTAAGATAGAGCAATTGACATATAAAACCATACGATATCCTGGTCACGTTCAATTTTTTATGTTCCTAAAGGAATTCGGTTTGCTTTCAAGCGAAAAATATCCCCCTAATCCTGTGTTATCTCCACGAGAAGTAATAGAATACTATTTAGTTCAAAATCTCCCACATAATCAGCCTGATGCAGTATTAGCACGAATCACAGTAATAGGAAAAATCAATAATCAAAAGATTAAGTACGTATATCAATTAATTGACCTTTATGACTTGGAAACAGGTTTTTCAGCCATGGCACGAACAACTGCTTTTCCTACGAGTATCATAGGCCAATTTATTGCACATAATGAGATTTCAAAGGATGGCGTTATCAAAGGTGAGGAATATGTACCCACCGAGAGACTAATTGAGGAGCTTGAGAAGAGAAAGATTTTTTTTGATTTTCAAGAATATCAAGAGTAAACAATTTCAGATTCTAAATGAATATCTTGAGAAGAACTACCTACCAGAATTTTAATCGTGCCCGGGTCTAGATTCCAATCGTGAATATTTACATCGTAATAAGCAAGATCTTTACCTTTTATCTCAATTTTTACGGTCTTCGTATCATTGGGATCTAAGTGAATTTTTTCGAATCCAATAAGCTCTTTGAAAGGCCGATCAACCTTAGCTTCGACATCATGTGCATAAACTTGTACAATTTCTGATCCAGAACGGCTGCCAGTATTTGTAATATCCACAGATAGGAAAAGAGAGTCATTAAGACCCTTTAGCTCATTTTTCTCAAGGGAAAGACTATCATATGAAAAAGTTGTATAACTTAACCCAAACCCGAATGGGAAAAGAGGTGAAATGTTATATTTCTCAAAATGACGGTAGCCAACAAAGATACCTTCATCATAAAAGACTTTCAAGGATTCTAGATCCCCAGGATACATTTCGGACGACTTATGTGCAGGTGAATCTTCAATTTTTTCAGGGAAAGTGATAGGTAATTTTCCAGAAGGGTTGATTTCTCCAAGAATCACCTTTGCAATGGCGTTTCCTGCTTCCATTCCTCCGTACCATGCTTCTAGAACAGCTGGAACAGATTCGATCCAGTTGTTCATTCCTATTGGACTGCCATTTATCAGTATAACAATTGTTTTGGGATTTTGCTTTATAGTATTCTCTATAAGTGCAATTTGTGAATGAGGAAGCTCTAGTTGTGCACGATCTGCTCCTTCGGAATCATGACCATACTTAAGTGCCTTTTTCCGCTTTAGAAAAGGGATAGGGAAAAATTCCCTTCTACCACCATCTTTATCATGGTTCAATCCCAAAAAAAGGAGAGTTACATCTGCTTTCGATGGATCTTGAACCAGCTTAACTCTATCAGGAAGGTAATTCTTAATTCCAACTTGAGGAGTAACCTCATATGGAGGTTTAACAGCAGAACTTCCTCCATATAGTAACTTTCCAAATTTTTTATTTTTATTTGGACCTAGAATTGCAATCGAGTTTATAGATGCGATATCAAGAGGTAAAATACCATTATTCTTTAGAAGAACCATTCCCTCTTCTGCAATCTGTCGAGAGAGTGATTGATGGTCATATGAGTTCGTAATCCCTATTGGTAAAGAATCTGGATTATCAAAAACTCCAGTCTTCCCTGCAACTAAGAGAATTCGTCTAACTGCATCATTAATCCATTCCTCCTCGATTTCATGATTTTGAAGTGCATCATGGAGTAATTTTTTCTTATATTTTCTACCAGTAGGCATTTCTAAAGACAAACCAGCCTTTAAACAAGATTTTGGTGTCAATTCATCATGATAGGTAGCCCCCCAATCAGTAACAACAACACCCTGGAACCCCCACTTTTCAAGAAGAACTTCTCGAATAAGATACGAATTATCGCTACCATAAATGCCATTAACTTTATTATAACAAGTCATCACAAAGTATGGATTCGCTTCTTTAATAACAGATTCAAATGAACGTAGATATACCTCATGAAGAGTTCGTTCGTCTATCTCGACACTTATCGTTTTTCGTAATATTTCTTGATTGTTTACCACAAAATGTTTGATACATGCGCCGATATTTTTATCCTGAACCCCTTTTACGAACTGAATTGCAAATTCTTTAGTGATGTATGGATCTTCTCCATAATATTCAAATGTACGACCATTTAAAGGAGTTCGATCAATATTTATTCCTGGCGCAAGTAATACATGTCTCCCACGCGCGCGTACTTCATCAGCAATAGCTCCTCCAAGCTTATTTGCCAAATCACGGTTCCAAGTGGCAGCTAATGATTTTGTACATGGGAAACGTGTATTCTTTGTTAAACCGCCAGAAAGCATCGACACTCCAAAGGGTCCATCGGTCATCCTCATCGATTCCAAACCAACTCGGTTTATAGGAGCAGTATTGAAGATGCGATGACCTGATAATAAGCGAATTTTTTCATCTAGAGTAAGGCGTTTGAATAAATCTTCCACTCGTTTTTCAACATCTAACTTGTTATTTCGATAAGGAAGATGAGCAATCTCTTGTTTAGAATAAATAACGTCCATCAATGATCACTTTTTAAGAAAAAAGGAATATATCGCCAAATCAAGGAAAATAAGCTTTGAAATATTAACATTCACAAAATTATTCAGTTTGATTCGTTAAAAGACAATCTTCATCTAAAAAAAATTGGAAATTCCCCCTCCCGATAACTGAAATCGGAACGTTAATAGTTCATCTGTTCAAGACGGGAAATTCGTTCAGCTACAGGGGGATGCGTGGAAAACATACCTGCAAAGCTCTTTGAGGATAACGGATTTGAAATGTATAAATGACTTAAACTTGGACTTGGTTGTCCGCGTCGTCCACGTCTATATGAATATCGAGAATGAGATTCAAGTTTCCTAAGAGCATTTGCTAAACCAATTGGATTTCCAGTAATCTTAGCAGCTTCATGATCAGCTGCATATTCACGACTTCGAGAAATGGCCATTTGAACCAGTAAAGCAGCGATAGGGGCAACAATCCACGTAACCAGAAGAGCAATTCCATTAGCATTACCATCTCTATCTGTAAGGCTGAACCAAAAAGCCATTCGAGATACAAACATGATTGCAGTTGCGAACATGGCAGCAATTGTCTGAATAAGGGTATCCCAATGTTTTACATGACTAAGTTCATGTGCTAAAACTCCATCCAACTCATCAGGAGACATGATATCCAAAAGACCTGTATGAACAGCAATAACGGCTTTACCAGGCGAACGGCCTGTTGCAAACGCGTTAGGAGTAGGATTCTGTACAATAGCAACGCGAGGTTGAGGAATACCAGCTCTTTGAGCTAAATCTCTAACACGATAGTATAATGCAGGTGCTTGATGTTCGTCCACAATTGTAGCTCTTGTCATTTTTAGAACTAAAGAGTCTGAAAACCAGTAGGAAAAGAAAACAAATAATCCCGAGAATACCAAGAATACTAGAGGAGAAATATTGAAGACTAACGAGATCACATAAAATAATCCTAATAAGACTCCGAATAACATTCCAGTTTTCAATAGATTTGTAATATCCATGTTTATCATCGTTTATTGAAGTTTATATAATACTTTCAAGCAATTAAAACAAAAATATCTCTCCTTAAATTGACTAGCTTTGAGGAATCACTTAATTTAAATCCTAGGAGTACTAGGAATAAGGGGAAAAGAGGTCAAAACAAGAAAAAAAAAAGAAAGGTGGAAGTTTAAATGAAATTATCAATTATTAAGACAATTCCACCAATAAAGACTAACAGACCACCAAGGCCAAGGCCTACGATACCTACAACAATATAAATGATACCCCAGATAAGTAGATCGCCTTTACTTTTACCAGCAAGTTCCCTGTAGCCGTAAATAGCAATAAGACCACAGATAATCATTATTGCGGCCAAAAATAACCATTGAAGGTCTCCTAGATCAACATTCTCACCTATGAGATTTGTACCAAAATTAATACCACCTATATCAAGGGATATAGCCATGTCAGGTAATAATTCATTGATAGCCATAATGATCCCAAAGATGACCAACAGAATTCCACCAATGACACCAAGTATTCTACCTATAAATTTTAAATCAGCCATTTTTATCACGTTTAATGTTTTATTTCTCAAAATCGAAGAAAAACACTCGATTTTGAGTATAAATCATGACTGACAATTTAGAAAACTAAATACATTTCGGTAAACAAAATCGAAATTTCAGGGGTAAATTGAAATTTCTTTCAATTTTCGAGATTTGGTGATATAGCCGCTCTACATGTGATTTTCTTCATCTGAAAGATTAATATCTCCAAGATATTATTTGTAAAAACACAATTCCTAAATGTTCTAGGGAGAAATCATGCCATCAATCTTGACTAAAATCGCAAATATCTTCTCTGTAACATATTACCTCAATAAACAAAACCGTAAAGCACTTTTAGTAACAAGTATTGGATTATTGATATCCTTTGCAATTGTATTAGAGAGTACAGTGCTAGCTGATACACAAAACAAGTTAATTATCGATAATTATGGATAATTTAGCAAATCAAGAGGAATTTGAAGATATCACAATCATAGCAAACCATTCATCAAATTTTCATCAATGTCTGATAAGTCGTTAAAAATTAAAGATGGAAGATTTGCTGGTTTTTATGAAAACAAGATGAAAGCTAATTACTCCGATTTTGATGAACTCACGTATGTGGACCAATATGGTACTCTTACAATTCCAGAAGAATATCGAAAACTTGCGAAGATCCAAGAATATATACAATTTAAATATGAGGGCGGAAAATTAATCATAAAACCAGTTAATTCTAAAGAAGAATCTTAATTTAAGATTTACACGTACTTTTGAACACGTGGTTCTTTCGAGATACCATGCAATAATTTTGATAAAAGTAGGAGCATGAAGTATCTATAGAAAGGACTTATTTTTCTACAAAATTAGTGTTGAAATAACCCTGTTAATGGCAGGAAAGAAAGAATAAAGTCATCAGAATTGAGGAAGGCAACTTCTTACCATATGAACAAAGTTCATATGTTCACATGCACTTTCACATTTGTTCATAGAAGTTCCAGTAGCGTAACCAGATCTTCCAATGGAAAAATGCAAAAAGTATAGTCCTGTACAGAAATTTGTATTACTCACTATCTCGAATACCTGTGGCTTTTGTAGCTGTTTTCTTTTGCTTATACGCATAAAAAAGTTCTGACAGCTCTTGAATCTGTTTAAGTACATTATTAATATCAATAGTTACGAATTGATAATCGTTTATAACTATTTCGCCATTGGAAATTACGTACTTCATCTCATTACCATTTGCAGCCCAAATTAGGTTTTCAATAACGTTGTCGATTCGAGTAGGAGTTAAATTTGGAGCAGAAAGATCCACTACGGTGATATCCGCGCTTAGACCATTAGATAATGACCCTGTATTATAGTTTAGAATTTGAGAAGGAACAATTGTAATCCTTTCCAAAACATCCTGAGCAGTCATCATGGTTGCATCTTTATGAAATGCTTTCTGGTATTGAGCTGCTAAACGTGCGGCATTTATTATATTCTGATTATCTGCACTTCCTGATCCATCAGTGGAAATCGCAAATGGAATATTTTTTTCTTTAAATTTTTGTAATGGTGGCATCCCAGAACCTAAAATTGTGTTTGCCAATGGATTATGTACTACGGAAGTTTTTGTTTTTGTTAGAATCTCTATATCCTCTTCAGAACTCTGTACTTGATGACCAACGAATGTATTTTTATCTAAAAAACCAATAGAATCTGCATAAGCGATGGGTGTCATTCCATACTCCTTTGTAAACCATTGTGTTGTTGCGTACTCTTCACTGGAATGTATGTGTATCATCGTCTGATGGTCATCTGCCCATATTTTCAACTGTTTAAGCAATTCTGGTCCATTTGAAAAGAATTGATCTGGCCCAGGAATAATCCTGACATCGGATTCGTCCTTAAATTTCTCATAAAGCTCATCCATTCTATTTATGGCTACTTCTGGCGGTGTATCAAGAATTCGGGGATCGTAATGTCTATCCTGAGAGCCCACGGCAATTGTAATCTTAGTTTTCGCAACACGATTTGCTTCAACCAGTTCAGGCACATGATATTTATTGAAATTACAATGATGAACCACAGCTGTTGTGATTCCGTGTTGTAAATCATCAATACGTGCTTTTAGATAGGTAAGATAATAGGGTGAACATCCAAATCTCTCTGTCAGCGTTTTTTCCTCTTCATGGAGAAACCCAGTGAAATGGTTAACTGCTTCATCAAGCCATGTTGTTAGAGGAACATCTTTTGCCATTCCAATAAGAGGTGACTCGTGATCATGACCATGAGCTTTCACAAATCCAGGTAGTGCAACCCCATTTATCTGAGGTACCTCTTCGCTGCGATTAATTTGCCCATCCTTAGTCCCTAACACGGTTAAATCAAACTTAGAATCATTTAGAATTTTATCAATTCGTTCAGGGTTAAATTTTCCAACTTCTTTGATCAATACTCCTTCGGTTAGGACATATCCATCCTCAATACGCGTTTCTCTTCCTAAGGAGTCTGAAAGGGGGACGAGTAGCCTTGTACGGATCAGTATGCGCTTCATATATCGATCAACTTTTTCTCTGGGATGAATTGAACTTTTTAAGAAGAAATTTCTCCAGTTTGTGGTTCGGAATGGTGGTTGAAAAAGCTAGAGGCTAGGAACTTTCTAGATTCTAATATATTGAACTTAAATCATAATTAGATTATCAAAAAAAACTAAAGAGGAATATGTTAACTTGTCTAAGTGGTGGGTAAATTATGTTTGATCTCCTTATTACAAATGGAACACTTGTAGATAGTCATGGAATGTACCAAGCAAATCTTGGGATTACAGCAGGTAAAATTTCAAGCATTTATCAGGGAAATAAGAAAGTTTCTGCAGAAAGAACTATCGATGCATCTAAGAAATTAGTTTTTCCAGGAATTGTTGATACCCACGTCCATTTTCAGCTCCAGGATCTTGGGAAAATTATTTCGACTGACACTTTTAGTACTGGAACTCAAGCTGCTGCATTTGGTGGAGTCACTACATTTATTGACTTTGCAGATCAAACACGTGGTGAGTCACCCTTAAAAGGATTCTTAGCACGTAAAAAATCAGCAGATGGCCAGGTAGCGATTGATTATAGTCTTCACGTTTCAAAAACTGATTTAG
Organism: Candidatus Hodarchaeota archaeon; assembly: GCA_016840035.1. Classification (GTDB taxonomy): domain Archaea; phylum Asgardarchaeota; class Heimdallarchaeia; order Hodarchaeales; family Hodarchaeaceae; genus Hodarchaeum. Next base: position 21,085 of record JAEOTC010000160.1, read on the forward strand.
AATATTTAGATGAAATTCCAGAATTAATCAAACAAGGAGTTTCGAGTTTCAAGTTTTTTACAACCTACGACTGGAGAAATCTTGATTTAACTGATGCCCAACTTGTACAATTCTTTAAACATGTCAGAAAACATCGTGGGTTTGTCATTGGCCACTGTGAAAACAATTCTATGGTTAAAACTTATCGTAATCAATTAATTGATGAGGGAAAAGAAGATCCAATATATCACGCACACTCACGGCCACATCTTTCAGAGGAAGAAGCTATCCAAAGGGCCATTCTCTTTGCCCGTCGAACAGGTGTCCACCTTCATATTGCACATATTTCTACGAAAGAAGGAGCTAATCTCCTAGCTCAAGCTAAACAGAGCAATCTACGGGTTTCGGGAGAAACGTGCCCTCAATATTTACTTTTAAATGAGAAAGCATATACGACTCCAGAAGGTTATCTTAACCTTCTATCACCCCCTCTAAGGCATACGAAGGATCAACAGGGATTGATTCACTATATTGAATCAGGAATAATCGATATTATTATTACTGACCATTGTGAATTCTCCCGAGAGAAAAAAGGGAATGGTACATTACCTTTCCATCAAGTTACCAATGGAATTCCTGGAATTGAAACCTCACTTCCATTAATTCATGATTTTCTAGTAAATTCAAAGAAAATCAGTTATCCTGGCTTAGTAAATTTACTCTCCACAAATCCCGCCAAACTTTTCGGCCTTTATCCTCAAAAAGGATCCTTACAGACGGGGACAGATGCAGATATCGTAATTTTTGATCCTTCTGTAA
>JAEOTC010000161.1 GCA_016840035.1 Candidatus Hodarchaeota archaeon
AGAATACTTGTAACTTCAGCTCTTGGTGTCCGTGATTATTATCGAAAACAAGGATTTACTCAGATGGGATCCTATATGGGTAAAAAATTGAAAAAATAGAGAAGAATGGTATATCTACTAAATTTATACCTCTAGTTTCGACAACATATCCCATTCGTACTGTAAGTCATTAATATGATGAATCCATGACATATTCTCTCACTTTTTTTTCCTAGTGATTTCTAGTTGTCTCGCTCTTATCTCTAAAAGAAATCATGCGTATTGAAATGAATAATTTTGACCCAAACTGGTAGTAATCTCGTTCGAACTTTTATTTTCAGATTGAATTATTTTGATTCTATATTTGAGAAAGTCGAAATTAGAATGGCAATGTTCAAAGCTGGTTTAATTGAAAGTATAAGGTTTAAAGATCGGGTTTTTTCAATTACAGGTAACGCAGCAGGAACAGACGAGAAACCTATTGATGGATGGACATTCTTATTTGATGATAAAATTCCTTACGAGTTACTTGAAATTAAAAAAGTCAGAGAAAGACCTGGAGGGTGTGATGACCATATTAGGGATGTAATCAAAACTGTAGGATGGGATAATTAATCATTGGAAAAATGTAAAAGGATTAAGTAGATTAAGTGAAACAATTGAAAACGCGAGGATTCTAAGGCAAGGTAAACCCACAAGTACACCAGTTATAAATAGACCAATAAAGAAATCAGTCTAACAAGAAAAGTTACAGGCAAGGCTGGAGAAAGAAATAAACTTAGCACATGGATTTAAAATAAAGAACCAGATCCCAATAGCCGCCGAATTTCTTAATAAACTTAGGAGGATTTGCAATAAGGCTAAATCAACTCCAGAAATATATTATCGTGTGCTCGATCTCCTCGTTAAACAATGGGATAGGGAGGATCAAGGAGATGCGATAGAGTAGAGTGATATCAATTTCATACTTCACTCAAACAGAGATAACTGGTCCCATTCATGTTGAATATCTTTTTTCACTTCTAAAATCTGAGTAGAAGTCATTTTCTTGAATCTACTCTGCTTACTCAAATATTCTTCAATAGGTACACGTTTTTCTGGATCACGATATCTTTCTCCACGTCTACTAAAGGTTAGCTTTCCCTTCTCAATCTCATAAAGTGGGAAATATCCCGTCTTTACAGCCAATTCTCCTAATTCTGGAGTTAACGCTGGATCAGAATTCCATCCAGTGGGGCAGGGAGCATCAATGAGAATGAACCTGTATCCTTCAATTAAAGAAGCTTTCTTAACCTTTGTGTACAAGTCGCGGGGATAACCTATGGAGGCTGTAGCAATATATGGAATATCATGAGCTGCCATAATCCGCACAATACTTTTTCGCTTTTCCTTTTTACCTCCAGGAGTAGTTGTTGTCACCGCGCCTCGAGGAGTGGCCCCACTACGCTGGGCACCTGTATTTGAGTAGAAATTATTATCATAACAAAAATGGATAATGTTTTCGTTTCTTTCTGCAGCACCAGACCATGTAGCTAGACCTATATCAAATGTACCTCCGTCTCCAGACCATACTACTGTAGTTGTATCCTCTCCTCGCATTTTCTTTGCACGAGCGATTCCTGAAGCTGCGCTTGCATGAGCAGCAAATGCAATATTTAATGTAGGGACATTGTAGGTTACATTGGGGTGAAGACTCTGAATTACGGAAGAACAACATGCTGGAATTACAACAATTGGCCGATTTAATGCAGATATGGCTGTTTTATAAGCAATAGACAATCCACAACCAGCACACGCGAAGTTTCCGCGTAAGAGAACTTCTGGTCTATCCATCATTTCGGGTATTTTTACGTTCATTTATTTGTCCTCCTTAAGCACTTTCTCCACCTCTGCAGCAATATCAGCATAGGAAACATCCTTCCCACCTAGGCCTCGAATAATCTGGTAGAACTTTACATCAACTTTACTTGCATATAATTCGGCCTGTATTTCTATGGCTAATTGTCCTGCATTTCCAAAGGAAACTGCACGATCAATGACAAGAAGTCTGGGTACTTGCTTTATTAAGGATATTAACTCTTTTTTCGGGAATGGACGAAAAACTCTTGGTCTGAAAACAACGGCTTTGATATTCTTTTCCGCCAAGAATTCAATGGCTTGTTCTGCTTCCTCTCCCATTGTACCTAATGCGACAATTGCACATTCAGCATTATCTATATCACCTGTTACCTCCACCATATAATTACCGAGTCTTCCAATCTTTTCGGTGTATTCAGTAAGAATTTGGGGAATTATTACACGTGCATTGTCGAATCCTGCGATTAATGACATTCGCTGTTCCCAGATTCCTTCTGAATCAGTGAGTGAACCATGGGCAAAGGGGTCATCAGGATCAAGCATTGCTAATGGTTTAAACGAAGGAAGGAAATTGTCAACATCTGATTGGGATGGGATTTCTACTTGAGCTGTCGTATGACTCAGGATAAAACCATCTAAACATACCATCACTGGCATCCAGATTTTATGATGTTCTGCAATTTTGAATGCACAGATAGTTAAATCTAATACCTCCTGATTATTTTTCGCGTAAAATTGGATCCATCCTGCATCCCTAAATGTCATTGCATCTTGATGATCGGGCCATATATTCCAAGGATTCAGAGATCTATTCACAACAGGCATTACAACAGGAATCCTAGTTAATCCAGCCCACCAGACCAATTCACCCATATATAGAAGTCCATGTGAGCTAGTAGCGGTGAAAGTACGTGTACCTGCAAGTGAAGCACCAATAACAGCACCCATCGCACTATGTTCACTCTCTACGTTGATGTATTCTGCGTTCAATTCACCACGCGTAACCATACCCGATAAAGTTTCTACTATTTCAGTTTGTGGAGTGATTGGATATGCTGCAATAACTTGGGGACGAGATAGTTTTGCAGCTGTCGCAACAGCTTCAGAACCAGTCATCAATTTAGTTTGGGGTTTCTCTAGAGTTTGTACCATTTCTTTCACTTCTACTCCGGCACCATTTCTAACGCTTTTTGCTTTTTTCTACCTGGACAAACATGTACACAGATACCACAACCTTTACAATAATCATAATCAATGTAAGGAAACTCTCCATGTGCATCCACACGAATGGTACCTTCAGGGCACGATAACCAACATTTATAACATTTAATACAATTTTCTTCAATAAATTTTGGTCTAAATGTTCTCCAATCCCCTGTTTCACCTGCTGAACCTAAAGTTGGTCTTCCAAGTGGCAAAACTGGGTCCTTTAGTTCAATTTCTTCGTTCATTTTTTCCATTCTCTTTATATAAACTCAAATTGTGAATAAGCAAGTTCAATTGACCTTATATTTGCATCAGTCAATTCTCCGTCTCCAAATTGATGTTTAACAGCATTTTTTAAAGATTCTAGGCTAACCATGTTAGTAGCTTTTACCCATGCGCCCAACATTACCGTACTAACCATCTCAGTTCCGGATTTAATCAATCCGCACTCACGGGCGATTTTTACGGCATCAACTTTTCCTATTCTTAATTTATTTTCGTTTTGCAACGATTTGGGGTACTCCTGAGAGTTTATTATGATCAAAGTATCTTGTGATAGCTTTGACAGCGGAATCGTCTGAATTAATGACGGATCTAACACAATCCAACTATGTGTGTTTTCTGTGATAACTGGGGCATGTGTTTTCACATGTGTAGTTGAAATCCTCACATCCGCAAAGATCGGAGCTCCCTTTCTTTCGGCTCCATATTTTGGGATGGCTTGAACAAATTTCCCATCAAGATGGCCTGCATATGCCAACATTTTTGCACCAGTAACACCACCCTGACCTCCTCGCGATACTATCCTAATTTCAGTCATCATTTTGGAATTCCTCGTAAAGACGCTATTTCGAATTTTTAGAAGATCTAACCTGAAATATAGTTAAAAGATAACGAGAGATACCAGATATCTTCAGTTCAATTGGATATTTACTTTTTTAAATTGTTTTTCCCAAAATTTTTCGCTGGAATATGTGTGGTAATTTGGGAACTCCATAATATGATGCAAAAAAAGGAAATCGAATGCTGATATTGAAGGAAACGCGTCCATATTCAAGTCAAATTCAAATAAGGGAAATTTTCGAAACAATTCAGGAAAAAAGATAAAATTCGTAGGAGTGTCAACGTGAGTTGCTGTAAATAAGTCAAGGGCCGGTGGCACAGCCTGGTAGTTGCGCCTGCTTGGCATGCAGGAGGTCATGGGTTCAAATCCCATCCGGTCCATTCTTTAGACATTAGTTTGAGAAATAAATTCATTCAGTTTGTCTTTTCATTTAAGTAAATTACTTAATTTCTCAAGTAAGTAAGAAATTATTGATATTCTTTTTAAATCGTTAAATACAATCCGTTTTAGACACCGATATAGAGGTTTTAAAAACCTCGACAAGGAACTATCACTCAAAAGAATGGAAGTAATGTAATATGTCACAAACCACTTATTGTGCAAACTGCGGTAAAGAAATCAGTGTTACAGCACGATTTTGTCGTTTCTGTGGAAGCCCTATTAGAAGAGGGCAAAATGAATTAAGAACTCCTCCTACTGC
>JAEOTC010000001.1 GCA_016840035.1 Candidatus Hodarchaeota archaeon
AAACATAGAAAAGGGGGACAAAGCAGCGTTCGATATGCTAGGTTGCGTGTAGAAGCAATCGCGCGCTATTTAAAGCGCGTAGCTGACGAAATGAAGCAATATTTTCTTGAAGATGCAAAATATGAACTTAAGGGAGTAATCATTGGTGGTCCAGGTCAAACAAAAGATCAAATTGTGGAACATTTTGACAATAGATTGAAAGATAAAGTCGTAGGTATCAAAGATTTAGGATATGGTGGGGATGAAGGTGGAATCAATGAACTAGTTGAAAATTCCGAGGATGTTCTAGAAGGAATTGCGATTATGGAGGAAAAACAGCTAGTCCGGAGATTTAAAGATGCTCTTCTTGAAGGAAAAGCCAATTATGGGGAACAACAGGTTAGAGAAAACCTAATAATGGGTGCTGTAGAAATATTACTGATTTCAGCTAGTGTACAAAAGACACGAGTAATTGCTACCTGCAAAAACTGTGGTCATCTTATAGAAAAAACGGTAGATCCAGATAGTGTTGATAATTTTATTTCTAAATTACAAAAAGATCAATGCTCTCAGTGTAATAATGTCAATTGGGACATTACACTAAAAGATCTAATAATGGACCTTGGTGATCTTGCAGAAAAGACTAGCACACAAGTAGAGATTATAAGCTCACAAACGGAAGAAGGGCGCCAGATAGAAAGTTTTGGTGGAATATGCGTTATTCTTCGATATGTCCTTACTTAATATCAAAATTGAGATGTGCGCCGACCGGGATTTGAACCCGGGCAGCCAGCTTGGAAGGCTGGAGTCCTACCAGACTAGACTATCAGCGCATTACTTATCTTTAGTTTGTTAAATAAAAGTAATAGGGCAGTAAGAGAAGTTTAATTATTTTTCTTTATTCTTTTCCCCTAAATTTAACAGTTTAAAATGAGAGGTACATGAAGTTAGAATATTAAGTAAGTTTTTTTAAACAACTGCTTTTAAGCAAGATTCGATGAAAAGGGCGATTTCTTCAGCCTGATTCTTGGAGTAAGGAAAAACAATGACCTCTAAGGGTATTCGACATGTTGCTATTTGTCTTTTTGCACTAACTCTGTTCACAGTATTTGTCATAACCCCAGTATCTGCTTATCAACAGGAGAATGGAGATAACAACCAAACATCAGTCGTACTAGAAACTGAAACACCTCCTGTGTCTATTAAATTTAACATTCTGCAAGAAGAGAATGATACCACTGATACTACCGATACTTCGGAAACATCTGAAGAGGAATTTTCTGGTTGGACCCCATTCATTGATGAGGGATTATATTACCCATTTGCCTTATTGTTTTCTTTTGGTGGAATATTTTCGGTGTTCTGGTTGATTTTCTTTGTCGAAACGAGTAAAGATAGAACACTAAGAGAGCGAATTATCGGTACAACAATTCGTCTTATAGTAATGTGCATTTTAACTGGATTCGCAATTCACTTCTGGATCTTATTTGAACCAATATAAAACCTTAGAAATTTTGTCGTTAACAGTCTTTCGCTGTTACATAGGAAAATTTAAAGCGATTTTTACGTTAAACACGAATTTCACTTCCTATTTGAATTTCTTTTGATGTGTTATGATCATATTAGAAATAGAAATATATTTAGTGTTAAGTGAAGAAATAAAAGAATACTATCGAAAATTTAACTAACCATAATGTTTTTTAACCTCAAATCTACGATGTGACTCGATTTTTTCTTGACAGATCATGATTCATCAAGAAAATGGATGCAATTGTTTGACGATTTTAGATTACTTTCTCCATGAAGAAGCATCTTATTGGAGTATGCAGGCTCTCTTGCGAAAAGCAATATGCAAAGGCAAATGGGTATTGCTATATGGGAGCCGTGTAATAGCCGTTTCTGAGACTAAAGATGAAATAATCCGTTTTTTCGGACAATTCAAAGAAAAATTAGATAACAAAAATCGACATCCTGGGGCAATCTATGTTCAAGTAGGGAAAGAAAATAAGTTTTACCGTATTCCTATAGATCAAGATGAGGAAAATAACTCAGAGACAGCAAAAGATCAATCCTCAAAGACCTTAGAACGAATTTTATACAGATAAATCCAGTTTTTCTGTTTACTCTACCGTAACTGT
>JAEOTC010000162.1 GCA_016840035.1 Candidatus Hodarchaeota archaeon
AGATGTTTCATATATTGAGGGAACATCGATTCCACGCATTCGGTCTTTATACCTTTGAACCACCTCCTCCATCGATTCGGGATGAATGTTCTTCTCAAATCTTGTACCAATAATGTCGTTGACAGGTTGGCCAGACATATCAGCTAAAGAGGAATTTAAAAATTTAACAATACCATCTTGTATTATAGCAATTCCGTCAGTAGCCCGCTCTACTAATGTACGATATTTTTCTTCTGATTCAATAAGTGCTTGATTGGCCTCAATAATATTTGAAATATCACTTGCAAACACCGCTACTCTAACGACTTCATTTTTAGTATTTAGAATTGGATGAATCCAATTTTCAAAAACCATGCCATCACGTGTATCACTGAATCGAACAGGGATCTTCTTTATGATAGCTTCAGTGATAAATTTCTCACGATTTTCACGCACAGACACAGGAAAATGATCATAAATAGATGTACCAACCATTTCATCAACAGTTTTTCCAAGACGTTCTGCAGCTACTTTATTTAATGTGATAACTTCCCCATTTTTTTTCAAAAGTAATGACGACTCAGGTGATACATTTAACAATGAATCAATGTCAGTAACTGCTTGTTCATGTGAAGCAATAACCAAATTATCCTTTTTTAGTAGTAGTTCTTCTTGAATGGCTTGTTTTACGTCCTCAGGAACGTCTTTTCGGTTTAATATTGATTCCCATTTCATTGTATTCACATTAAGAAGGATCAGAAATTTGCATCACAAATGAACTTACGATGTTGTTATTTATATCAATCCATTTCGATTCATTGAAACAAAGCTTACATTAAATCTGATATGTTCTGGTAGAGAGACCTTGAATAGGATAAAATTCGTAATATTTGACTTGGATGACACATTAATCCACTCTGGAATAGATTACGTTGCTATTCGTGAGAAGATTTACAGATTTTTTCCCCCAAATTTTCATCTTTCCAACCTCCAGAAAACACCTATCCTCAAACTTGCATCTCAACTCAAAGTGATTGATGAACACCTGTATCTTCAAGCTAAGGAAATAATTGAGCAACATGAAGAAGAGTCAGTTGAAAGAGCAACAATTATTGAAGGAGCAGACGATTTACCTAAACTTCTTGATCAAAAGCATTTACTGAGTGCAATCTACACTAACAATACGACAAAATCAGTGAGTCTATACCTCCAAAAACCAGAATTTATATTCTTAAAATATTTCGATTTTCTAACGAGAGAAGCAGTTTCGCATCCAAAACCTAATCCAGAAGGAATTTTAACCCTTCTCAAGAAATATAATGTCGCGAAAGGGAACACAATCTACATTGGTGATTCATTTATTGATGCAGGAGCCGCTCAGAATGCTGGAATTAGATTTATTCTATTTAATTCAAGACGGCTTGACCTAGAAGCTTATGAAATATCACCCTTTGCAACTATTAACCGATGGTCAGAATTTATTTCACTTCTTGAATGAACTTTGAATCTATAGTATGGAGAGTACTAGCAATGGGAAAATCTGACATAAAAACTCAATTAGCGACCTTATTTCAATTATCAGTACAAAATTCATCATTTAACTCCGCACTTCATCCAAAATCATGTGGGGGAGATGATGAATTCAAATATTTAGCATTGTATGGGGATGCTATTCTTAACCTTCTTCTGCTTGATTTGATGTCACGCAATGATTTAAGGGATTCTGGCCAGATTACAGAGGCCCTTCAGACGTTTCATAACGAAGAGACATTATATCAACTTGCTAAGGAACTAAAGATTGATGAGATCATGCGAGCTCAACATCAAAATGTAAATCTTACAAAAAATGACTTAAAAGAAAGTGTGGAGGCTCTGCTAGGTGCTACCTATCTCAATCAGGGATTGAATCCATGTAAAGATGTGACAAAGACTCTTGTCCAACTAGCACTTTCAAAAAATCTTTTCAATTCAAATCCTAAGGGTGTTCTTCAGGTATTTTTTCAAAAAAAGAATTTACCAATTCCTAAATATATCTCAAAACGCGTAGGGGGCCCTGACCATCAACAAATATTTCAGACTACAATAATAGGAGATTATAAAGGAAGAAAATACATGATTCAAAGTGATCTTCTTCCTAGCAAGAAGAACGCTGAAAAAAATGCTGCTGAAAAGTTTTTAATTGAATTGGGAGAGGAGGAGTTAATGAAAAACTCCTTCTTTTAAAACTTAATGATATTGAACGCTTTTAAGAAAAAAGTGTAAAGAGAAAATTCTAAGAATATCAGATTAGAAAGGTAATACCAAGTATTAATAAATGTGGAATTATTGATTCGATTTAGAGAAAAATTAACACAATTTACTGGTGTATATTATGCGGAAATTTGCCTTTCAAGAACTAGCGTATGCCATTGTGGTCGCAAGTAGTTACGGGCTGTTGTTAGGCTTACTTTATAACACATCTTCTGATTACTGGATCTTTTTTGTTTGGATCCTCGTCATTACCTTACATTTTGCTGGTATCGTGTTAATTGAATATCTTGAGACTAACAAACGTGAAAAACAAAAACTGGATGACAATAATTAGCGTACTCTCTCGTTTTTCTATAATCCCTACCTTAATAGCCTAAGGGAGTTAAAGATAGTAAGAAGTGTGACGCCTACATCACCAAAGACTGCTACCCACATAGATGCTAAACCGACTGTTCCCAGACCAATAAATAGAGCCTTAATTCCAAGCGCCAATAAGATATTTTGTTTAGCGATTTTATTTGTGTCTCCAGCAATTGATATTGCATCATTCAATCGGTTAGGATTATCGTCCATAATAACTAAATCAGCTGCTTCAATTGATGCATCTGAACCGATAGCTCCCATTGCGACACCAATATCCGCACGAGCTATGACAGGAGCATCGTTCATTCCATCTCCAATAAACATTACCGTCCCACCATTTTCTTCTGCCTTGTGAAGATACTTTTCCAAAATCTCTATTTTATTTAGTGGCATCAAACTCGAGTAAATGTTTTCTTGCTTGATACCTAATTCTCCACCAACTCGTTCAGCAATATTCTTTGTATCACCAGTCAATAAGCCTATATGAGGAATGTTCCTTTTCTCTAGGTATTTTATCGCATCAAAAGCTGTAGTTTTAATCTTATCATCAATGATAATGTGCCCAATATAAACATCATTGAGTACTACATAAACCGCAGTCTCATCAGTAATACAGGCGGAATGCGGACATTCAATTTCGTGAACCATCTTGTCGTTTCCCACAACGATCGAATCACCAGACTTAGTCTTCATCTTAATTCCTAGAGCTGGTAATTCTTCGTACTCCTTAACTTGGGAAAGATCCACAGGTTCACCATAGGCTTCAAGAATTGATTTAGCGATTGGGTGATTTGAATGAGCTTCAGCAAGGGCAGCGTACATAATTACTTCTTGAGGAGAATAATTCTCATCAGGTACAACCATAACAACTTTAAATTTACCTTCAGTTAAAGTCCCAGTTTTATCAAAGAGAACTGCTGTTACTTCAGTTAATGAATCAATTACATTTGCTCCCTTCAATAACACCCCACTTCGAGAGCTTTTTCCAATTCCTGCGAAATACACAAGAGGTATTGACACAACTAATGCACAAGGACAGGAAATTACAAGAACTACAAGTGCACGATAAATCCATATTTCCATAGGTTCAGCTAAAAGTAAGGAAGGGATTATTGCGATTGCAATTGCTAATATAAGCACAAATGGAGTATAATAACGTGCAAATCTAGTGATGAATACTTCTTTTTCAGATTTATTCTGAGTGGCATTCTCTACAACATCAAGAATTCGACTGACTGTAGATTCAGAATGATCTACTGTGACTTTTATCTTAATGCTAGCACTAGTAATTGCTCCTGATAATACTTCGTCGCCTTTAACAATCGGAACAGGTCTTGATTCGCCAGTCAAAGCTGATAAATCAAGATTAGCATGTGAGGAAACTAGAATTCCATCAATAGGAACACGTTCTCCCGGTTTTACTAGAATTATATCTCCAGGTGTGATATCCTCAACTGCTACTGTTGTTATATCATCCATAGAGACTAAATGAGCAATATCTGGTCGAATATCCAATAATTCACTGATGGATTTACGTGATTTATTAACTGCCCTGGACTGTAAATATTCCCCGATTGAATAAAAAACCATTACAGCCGCAGCTTCTGGAAGTTCATCGATAAGAATAGCGCCCAAAGTAGCTATAGCCATTAAGAAATATTCATTAGCTATGTCAAAATTTTGAAGTCTAAGAATCGCTTTACGTAAAACATGAAAACCGGATACCAGATATGAACTGAAAAGTACCAAATGTCCTCCTAGAACAACTAACGGTGGAAAAGAAAAGCTTGTTAACAAAATTCCAAAAAATAAGAGGATTATTGAAATGGAGATCCGTATAAGTAGGAAGTTTTCACGTTTTTTAGCACTCGAGAAGTCTTGCGATGTTTTCTCTGGAATTGCTATCGCTCCAGGTTCAATTCGTGAGATAATTGAATTAATCTCCGATATGTTATCCGACCCGATTTGTAGACGACGGGTTGTAAAGTTTAGTTTTACTGAAGAATAGCCTTGTTGTTTCAATGAGGATTCGATTTTTAATGCACAATCAGCACATGAAAGCCCTTGAAGTAGAAAATTATGCTTTTCCTGTGCCATGAGATCATCACCTTCTTAGCTAATATCTGCTTCTTTCATATGTGCTAATGTTTGAGCGAGGATGGGATGAAGATGCTCTTTTTCCAAAGTGTAGAAAATCTGTTTTCCATCACGTCGGGATTTAACTAAACGATGTTGTTTTAAATATCTCAATTGGTGGGAGATCGCGGATTGTTTAGCATTCAAGGTAGTACTGATATCACAAACACATAATTCTACTTCTGATAGTGCAAGAAGAATTTTAATCCGAGTTTCACCAGCTAATAGCTTGAAAAAACCTGCTACTTCGGTGGGATTACTATCCTCAATCGTTTTTTTAGCATGTGCCACGTTATCTGGATGAATTACAAATTCTTCACAATCATTTGACATTTGGATTCGAACCTAGGAATTTCTCACTTTATTTTTGAAATAAGATCTAAATAAATCATATGAACGATCATTCATATGTGTTTGGTTTCACAAATTCGCAGTAGAACATCAGTTTGTTTGCGAAAATTTAACTGGTCAATTAAGTACGCTAGAAATGATTAGGTATATTTTCTACTCTACGATTTTCGGGGATAGTGTATTAAAATTAATAAAGGAATTGTCAATAGTGAATTAACTTGAAATTAATGGTGAATTACTATGTCTAAACTTGTTCTTTCCGAAGCCACAAAAATAATGGAGATCATCGATGCTTATCCATTCCTGACTGAGGTTTTAGTAGAATTAGATCCAATTTTACGACGTTTCAAAAATCCAATTCTGCGTAAAACTGTCGGTAGAAAAGCTACTCTAACCGATGTCTCTGATATGATTAACAAGGACTTAGATGAGGTGATTTCGTTCTTTTCCAAAAAAATTGAAGATTCTACTAACGCTAAAGTAGAACGAAGTGTCGGATCAGAAAGAAAAAGTGGATGGGAAGATGAACATACACGAAAGCGTGAAATGTTAAAGGCATTAGTACTCGAGCTACATGAGGGTGGGGAATTACCAGCATTGAAAACCAGATTTAATGAAATATTGGGTGATGTTGAAGCAACAGATATTGCTTCGATGGAACAGGAGTTAATTGACTCGGGAGAACTAACTGTTGACCAAATAACTCTTCTATGTGATTTACATGTCGGGATATTTGAAGACACTCTAAGTGAACATCAAAAACCACAGGCTGTTCCTGGACATCCCATTCATACTTATATGGCAGAAAATTCAAAGGCGAAGAATTTAATTACTAAACTCCGAGAAAAACCATCTCCTGAGTTAATCAAGGAATTAGCAAAAATTGAAATTCATTACACACGTCTAGAAAATCAATTCTTTCCCATGTTGGAAAAAAAAGACTTTTCTGGACCCTCACAAGTAATGTGGGCAAAACATGATGAAACAAGGCAGTTGCTGAAGCAAGGTGAAGATGTCGATATAGATGAGCTTACGGCTCAAGTTGAAGACATGATCTTCAAAGAAGAGACAATTCTTTTTCCAACAAGTTTGGAATTATTAACTACGCTTGATTGGCAAACAGTAAAGCATGGTGAAGAAGAAATCGGTTTTGCTTGGGTTACTCCTGGAGATGAGTGGACACCTCTTACTCCAGAAATCATTCATCAAGCGTCAAAACTTGAAAAGACTACAGATTCTTTATCTTTGAACACAGGCAAATTATCACTCGAACAGATAGATTTAATGCTTACTCACCTTCCGATTGAAATTTCCTATATTAATACTCAAGATGAGGTTCTTTACTATTCTGGAACAAAGGAACGAATTTTTCCTCGTAGTCCTGGTGTTATCGGGAGGAAGGTACAAAAATGCCACCCTCCAAAAAGTGTAGATAAAGTAGAGGAGATAATTAGTGCCTTTAGAGCAGGACATAAAGATCAGGCAGAATTTTGGATTACAATGGAAGGTAAATTTCTACATATCCGCTATTTTGCTGTTAGGAATGATGAAGGAATTTATCAGGGAACTCTTGAAGTTATGCAAGATGTAACCTCGATTCGCGCTCTTGAAGGAGAAAGAAGACTAGTTAATTGGGAAAAATAACTGCAAGAAGGAAATTCTTATGTCAATACAAAGAAATCTGGGATTTACTATTAGTTACGACTTTTTATCTCCTAAAGAAACTCATAGCCTTTTAGAGATCATGGATAATTCTGCGTTTACACATATCTTTGTACCAGAAGTGTGGGGATATGACTCCTTTCTAGCCTGTGCTCGAATGGCTTCTCACACTAGGAATTTGATCTTTGGCACTGGTATTGTGAATATGTACTCCCGATCACCCGCAACTATGGCACAAGCTGCAGCGAGTATTGATGAACAATCTGAAGGACGTTTCATCTTAGGGCTGGGATTGAGTGGACCTAAGGTAATACAAGGTTGGCATGGCTTAGATTATTTTAATGGTTCTCCCATGCAACGCACACGTGAGTACCTAGAAATTCTACATTTGATTTTCTCGGGGGAAACTGTTAATTATCCTACAGGAGAAATTTTCAAACTCAACAATTTTAAAATTCGAAGTTTTGATACTCCAGTTGAAGTACCGATCTACCTAGCAGCTTTTGGTACGAAGAATGTACAACTCGCAGGTGAACTCGCAGATGGTTGGTTACCTATTTGGACCTCTTATCCCGAAATACCAAGTCTGAAAGAGAATTTTGAAAAAGGATTAGCCCAAAATTCTACCAATGTGAATAAAGAAAAAGATATTGCTCCCTTTATTGTAACATGCGCCTCTGAAAATCCTAAGGCAAAATATTTTGTCAAGAAGCAATTGTCTTTCTATATCGGTGGCATGGGTACATACTATGCGAGAGTTGTTAAGCAGTACGGTTTCTCTCAGGAAGTGGATAAAATCAGAACCGCTTGGAATGCAGGTGAAAGAGAAGATGCTCTTCAAGAAGTAACTGATGAGATGTTGGATCGGCTAGCTGCAGTAGGTCCCCCTGATAAAGTTTTAGCACGCTATGAAGCTCTGAGAAAAGCCGGTGTGACAAACCCCGTTGTTTGGTTACCCGTCGGATGTCCTCCTGAACTAGCTTTGGAAACAATTCATACTTTCCAAGACAGTTAGCAGGAGAAGGGCTAAATGTTTTCATCTAATGCGGTATCTATTTCATTAAAATAATGAAGATAGTCTCCCTCAATTCGAGGTTTTTCTAGTTTTTTCAAACAATAATTTAACTGTCCCCGGTGATAGATTGTATGAGTAATATACTGTAAATAAAAATCTAACTTCATCATACAAAAACTGTCTCCGTCGTTTCGAGGGACTGCCACTGTGCCGTCTGAATTATTTTGAATCTCGGAAACAAGCTGATTATCCAACTGTTCCCATAATTGAATAAGCTCTGATTGAGAGTATTGATCCACTATTTGATAGAATCCTCCTTCAATGTGCAGGTCAAAAAACTCTAGATCCTTTTTTAAAAGGGAAAAGCAACGTAGCAAGGCAGAGCAGATATGTACAACTTTATTTTTCGTAGAACCAAGAATAGGGTCTAAATTTCGGAAGAATTCCTCTTCTGACAGACTTTGTAGAATTTCTCTTGATTTATCTCCAACCCAGAGATGGTAATTGGCTAGATTCTTCATACCCATGGTATAGTCTCCGAATACTGGAAAATTTCTAAGATGTTGTTCCAATAAAGGTCTAATTTTTAACCCCCCTGTTTCTAAGATAGTAATTTCAAATATTATACTACAGAGTTTTTTTACTAGATTGCCTCAAGTAGTAGCATTAAATATACTGAATGGTCTCATTCGCTGGAGTCAAAATGGGAACCGAAATTGCGTATTGTGGTTTGATATGTACCGAATGTCCAGCATATCTCGCAAAGCGAACAGATAATCAAGATCTACGAAAACAAACGGCAAAAGAATGGTCAAAAGGGAATTTGAAAGTCACCCCAGACCAGATAAATTGTGATGGTTGTCATAATCACGAGGATATCTTTATTTACTGCGAGAAATGTGTTATCCGGCAATGTGCTACAAAAAAGAACATTGCTACATGTGCTGAATGTGAGGAGTATCCCTGTAAAGATAAATTAGAAGATTTCTGGTCAAATTTTAACATACACCAAGCTAAAGCAACGCTAGACTCCATTCACAATTCTCTGGCATAATATGAAGATAATAACAAATACTGTGTTTATGTAAAGGTGAAAATCCATTATGAAAATGCAAGAAGCTGGTATCACATATAAAAAAATTGAAGAAATCCTTGTAGCAAGTATTAGAACTGGAATAAAGTCTCCAGATGATATCGTAAATGCAATACATCGATTAGAATCAAAAATTCCGAAGGAAAAAATAAACGGAGTAGCTTTTAGTCGAACAATTTGGATTAGTTCTCTACCTCAAGATCAAGGAATAGAGATGGAAATTGGTTTTCCTGTTACTTCGGAATTTTCAGAGGGTGAAATTAAGTCAAGACTGGTTCCAGCAAGAGAAGTTCTATCAATAACTCATACGGGGACAATTGAACAGAAAAACAAAACTTCTAAGATATTATGGGATTATGTGCGAGAAACAGGATTTATTTCAGATGAGTTCTATTTTGAGATTTATCATGATTCAAATAATCCAAGCGGAGAAAGAATAGAAATCCAGTTTGTAATACACAACTGGCAAGAACTGTTTCATAGGCATACAGAACGAGTTTTAGGGACAGAAATTGCTGAAACTATTATCCCAGAGCCATTAGAATTGGAGGCGACTCTTGATTCCCGTTTGGATTGGGCAAAAAAGGCGATTGTTAAAGTGAATTGCCATGCTAATGATGATGCCACTTATGACATTCTCTCGAGTAGTGCTCATGTCTTCCCCTCTGAACCTATTGATAAAATGAGAATTACATATGAGACTGCAAGAAAGACCATGCCACCATTAGTTGCGATTGATCAGGTACTTACTATGATGTCTCATGATAGAGCATGGGGAGATACGCCAATTAGGGATGGAAACATCCTGATTACAACAAAAAATCCAGCGAACAAAGAAGCATATGAAAAAGCAACTACAAAAGCAGAAAAACGACGCGCAGCATGCTTTTGTCCAATAATACGGAATCATCTTGATGATGATAATATTCCTAATGAATATTGCTTATGTAGTGCAGGTTGGTTTCGACGTCAATGGGAAGGAGCATTAGCACAACCTGTAAAAGTTGATGTATTGAAATCGGTTCTTCAAGGAGACGATGTTTGTCAATTTGTAATTCATATTCCAGAAAATCTAATTTAAGGATAAAAAATATAAACCAAGAGCCAGAAGCGTTAATGATATGCATTTAGAGCCAATTGGATATGTAAAATCACCTGAATCTGATCAAATAGACCATGGTTGGGGGAAAATAATTTCTGAGATCCACTTAGAACAATCTTTTCGACCAGGGTTGTCTGGATTAGAGGAATTTTCTCATGCACTGATTGTATTTCACATGCATAAAGCATCCATGAATATAGAAACAGACTTGGTCCGGAGACCACAGGGACGAGAAGATATGCCTAACTTAGGAATTTTTTCACAAAGAGCTAAACATAGACCAAACCCCATTGGAGTTACAACGGTAGAAATAATCTCGGTTGCTGACGGAGTTCTTAAAGTAAGGGGATTAGATGCCATAAACAATACCCCCATTCTAGATATTAAGCCATATTTTCCCCAATTCGACAGAGTGGAGGCCAAGACTCCTGAATGGGTAAATGAGATCATGAAGAATTACTTCTAATGATCTCTTATTTTGAATCTCCAGCTCATAGGTCGCATATCTATAAGATTTTATATGTAATAAACCTCATCAAAATTTAGGTTCTAGTATGAATCAAAATGAAATCCCACGAGAATTAGCAATCACCCTTTGTAAAGAAGTAAACCAAAACTATTCTACAAGCCGAATTAGATATTTGAAATTTGGTTACTGGCAATGTTGGGGTTGTCAGCGATTTGGTAATAAGGATGGATCATTTTCCAACATTTGTGCCCTAAATGAAGAAGACAACAGGGGATGTAGAATGGTTAATAATATGCTTGAGAAGAAAAATCTGAAGAAGGGGACAAAAACAGAGATCATTCATTAACTTGTTTTTTCCAGATTTCTATTACCTCTGATTACATCCATTTTTAAATTTTAATTCGATTAGGGAAAATTCCTTTGACCAGCAGGGATTGGAACCTCTAGAAAGTTTTCAGGTGGAACTAGAGTGCAACTATACCTATCATTAAAAGCACAATACGGGATGTAGGCTAAGTTAAAATCAATTCTGTATAAACCCTCATTAGTAGGTTCCAATTCAATATATCGACCTCCTCCATACGATTCTGTCCCAGAGGTCTTATCTTTGAATGGAACAAAAAGATAATCATCGTCCAAGTGTTTAAAGACTGTTAAGCGATTTTTTGCTTTTTCGTGATTAAATTCGAAATATCCATACCGTAGATATCTTCGTTCATCTCCCTTAGTCGCTAAAATGGTGATTTCCTCTGGATTCTCATATTTCTTAAGATTAACAGAGAGATTTAAGTTTTCCTTAACAGAAAAGTAAGATAAACCCATAAATGATTGTTTTTGCTCTATTGTTAACGGGGATTCATCAGAGGATTTAAAAAAGTTGTCCAGATTCTCTCTAATTTGATTTATTTCCTTTAAATATAAATTTTCGGTCATAAAAATCACACAGAGGGAGTGTCAAAGTTTGGAAGAAAAGAAAAAAATGATAATTATAGATATTGTGGTATTTTCAGATGATCATCTTTTTGGGTCAATCTAGTAACTTTATAGTAGACTTCTTTACAATATTCAACAAAGCTTAATAGTATGGAATCTTTGGATATGGAATAAATTTCTAAGAAAGGTGATTATGGTGCCGAGATCACAGAGATCTTGTACAATTCTTATACTTGGGATTTTAGTACTTACAATAACAGGGTGTATAGACCCCACAGAGGAGGAAACGGAGGGGCCAAAGGAAGACCTATTTGATTATTATTTTAATGCTCCTACATGGGATGCAACCTATATCAATGAGAGTATTATGGACCAATTTACCGCAGGGCTCAATCATCCTGATGAGTCAAAATTTAACATTTCTTCAGACGATCCTCATGATAGTACTGCCCCCCCGGTATATTGGCGTTTAGGAAGTCTCAGTAATTATGAATATACAGGAAAAGTGCCCTATACAACTGGTTGGAATACTGGAATTGTATTCAACCGGACGCTTTCACCAATCCCCAATGAACCTAATGATACTTTTTCAAATATACTTTCTTCTAGCTCTCGTACTGCAAGATTTCAAGTTGAAATGCCTATAAATTATAATAGATCCACTTTAGCAACTATTCATCCGAATTTCCTACATTCATTACCCGTCCCTTGGAACGGACGGTATGGTTCATATGTTAGTTCAGATTCTATACAACTACTAGACGAAAATAGTGATTTAGTGTCACCATTATCCAAAAAAGTAGTCGAATCATATCCATCAATATTGTCTGGTGATCTTGCGGGTGTATCATTGCAATTAGAGCTTGATGATTCAATCACAGGAATGGGAACCGTAAGATACACAGTTGATTATCAAGCACCAGATCTTCAGACCGTTGCAATGTACTCTTTATCCCGTTCGGAGGCAGATTATCTTAATTGTGGATTAAATGCCAATAGTTGGAATTCAATTAAATCTCTCTACTTACAACTTCCTGGGATCATACCTGTAGGTTATTCTACCTATCAGGGATGGGCACCAACGGTAACACAGAATGCTATCAACTGGAATGATTCTCTCCAAACTGTCTTTGAACAAGCCTATTCTAATTTAGTGAACCTTGGTAACATGTCAACTTTTACATTTGATATGGAAATGTGGCTTGCAAACCAGTATAATGTAGAAATGGATCATCCTGCCCAATATGAAGATTATAATGAATGGTTCATGCAACGAGGTTCAGGTGTATCAATTCATTTCGCTTCAGCGTTAACTACAATTAATAGACTGCAAAATATTCCTTCTCGTGTCGCAATAGGTTACTTGGTAGGGAATGATTCTTATATTTATGCAGGAAAGCGTGCCATATCTTCTCGATTTTTACATGCTTGGACAGAAGTGCTTGTTCCTATCGATCCGAATCCGCTCTTACCTGGTGATGAATATGTAGATTGGATCAGCTTCGATCCATTACTCCCTGTATTATCAGCAGAATATGGTATGGAAACACCCATGGATGTCGTAACTCCAATGTATGCTGAGAATCATCTGTTTATTCGTTCAGATTATGATCTAGAAGGGAATGGATTAATCAAAGCCTATACTGACCATGCATTGGCACAGATTACTGGAGAATGGATTTTTGAACGCTGTACAGTTAATAACAGTGTACTTGGCAACGGATCAGCCCTTCAACATGGTGAATCGATTAAAATTTCCAGTCGGTTAATTGGTATATCGTCACCAACGCTTTGGTTTCCTGCTCAAGCAGTGAATGTGAGCTTTTATATTGGGGGGAAATATGATAATCATTCTTTTTGGATAGAGGATGGCGGAACGTTTATCGGTAGTGTAATCACAGATTATCAAGGTATTGCGACTCTGTTCTACACCATCGACATTGTTTTTACCGGAATTCGAGAAATTAGATTCTGGACTGTAGTAACATTCAATGAAAACAGCCCCAATGAATATACACACAGAGCATGGTCACTCTGGTATGTTATAACATTATAACACCTCTAGAAGAAGAAAATCAATCCTTGTGATTATTTGCATTTTTCTTTCTAATTCGAATAACCAAGAAAGAAACACTTACTAAACAAGAAAGAATCAAAAATACTTACTGATATTCAGAATTTTTACCATAATAAGGGATCAAAATTGTCAAACATGGAAATTCCATTCAATATTGGATTTAAAATAGGAGAATTAAAGCGTCAAGCGGAAAACGTTGAACGATTTGCCAAAAATCCCTCAAAACAAAGACCACGTCTTGAGGTTATTCATGTGTTTGACAGCTTACGATATATTCTTCATGAGATAGAGCTATTAAATATTTCTGAACCCGTGCTCGTTGAAATTCGTGACTATCTTGATGATCTAAGTGGAGGAAAGTATTCGGCAGCTATGGAAGAAGTAAAAGAGAAATCGGACGAAATGATTCTTGCTCGTATTAAAAAATCGTTGTATAATCGAATTAAATCAATGAATCGTGATATGAAGCAAGATGAGGCTCAAAAACTGTCTCTTAAGTTATCCCTTTGGCGGGATCGTATCAGTAATGACTTCACAAGAGTAGAAAGATAGTCGAGTCTTCACCTAGCTCAAAATAATTGGTTTTTACTTATCAAAGTAAGGAATCTGGTCTCCACGCCAAACGCGATAGACTTCAGGGATTCGTGAAACATGACCAGGATCAATATTAGTGGGTAAATCATCTTCATTAAACCATTTTATATCTAGAGACTCTTGAAGATGGGAAGGAGCGTCCAACTTATTATCATCCAAGGGTTTGCACAGAAATACTATTTGATACAACTGCAAAGGATATGTTGTACCACAGAATCGAGAATCAAAAATTCCAACGAGAGCGACGACTTTGCATTTCAACCCTGTTTCTTCAAACGTTTCCCTTATTACCCCCTCACTTGGAGTTTCCCCTACTTCTAACATACCTCCTGGCATTGCCCACATCTTATTATCAGAACGTTGAATAAGTAATATTTGCCCTTTCTCATTTATAATCGCTGCATCTCCACTCAATATTGGGCTTGGACGTGAGAAAAGAGTTTGACGAAGAGGAACCAGCTCTTCTAGTGACCAATTAGTGGCAACAGTAAACATCTCCATAACTACATCTTGAATCTTAGTATATCTTTCCTGATCATACATGTTAGTAGAATATTGTAACCCCTGTGCAGCAAGATCCCTAAGTTTATCAGCCCAGAGTGTAATCTGTCTTGTTGTTAACTTCATTAGAATCTAACATCCGTTGCTAGAACTTAATTCATTAATTCGTTTAAAGAACTTAGTTTCTTCATGTATTTACTTGACGAATCTTTTTCCACAAAGTTGTGATGGAATATTTATCTCTCCAGATAACTCGCATGTAACACAAAAGACAATTTATGCTTATAAAAACAAATAGAAAAGGGAAAATAAGGAAACCAGCATCCCCAGTCAGATCTAAGGGAATTTGAACAAGGATTTCATCCGAGATATCATAGTAGATAACTGTCTGTTCACCTTGAAATAGGAAAGAGAGAATTGTCAATACAGTGAACAGATCCAAGTACATTATGGGAGTAAATGATTGGTTATTTACAACGAAGCTAGCGAAAATACTTGTAATTGCGAGAAAAAATCCAAAAACTAGAATGCTTGAAAAGATTCGGTTAGTAAATAGGGAAGAGAAGGAGAGAACCACAAGACTCAAGACAAAAACAACGATCTCTGCAAATACAATCACTCCAATCAAGACAGGGATTGCCTCCATAATATCAACGTTACTAATTCCGACAATCAGTAAACCCCATTCAATAATAGTTGGGATAACTAGTAGTAAATTACCAAAGAGAAGGATAGATCCAAATTTTCCGAATAGATATGTTCTCCGGGATATTTTAGATTCATAGATTTCATCCATTAAATTTCTTCGATCATCCGATATTAATCCCGCTCCCATGAGAATTAATCCAATTAGAAATAGAATGGAATACCCCGTATCAAACATAGGATCGGTCTCATCAGGAGTTGCTATTAAAACCTGAAATCTAACAAAATTGCGGACAGTCCCCCATAAATGTTCCTCCAAAACATCATTAGGATTGGATGTCTGCCCTGAAGATAATGGGCCAAACAAAATCATGATATTAGAAAGAAGGTATAGAAAGAGAACTAAGGAAACTAATATTTTCAGGACTCGTGATCGATTCCACTGATGTTGAAGATTAACCAATGAAATAGTCCAAATTCTCCATATATTCCTCTTTCTGATTCCTGTAAAAGGCTTTAACTCAAATCTTCTGACGTAAGGCTCGTCCAAATATCCCCAATTCCATATGTAATTTGATTTAACATGAATCAATGCAAATGTAGTTTAAAAACTCTAAGCTTTCAATACCTAAGTTTTTCCCAGAGATGCTGGTTTGTGAAATAAACTACTCTAAATTAGATAAACGGCGACTAATCACTTTTGATAAAGTAAAACCGAGAATTGAAAATCTGTTCTAAAATATGGTTTTATATTATCCCTGACATTGTAATGATTGAAACAGGTTCTTGGTGATTCTATGCTTGAACACGATCAACTGAGGAGTATTTTCCTTAAAAGTGTTTTAATGTTCTTGATAGTAAGTGCTATTACCCAAACTCCGATTAAAACTCATTTAATTACTTCGACAACTGGTAGTACTATGGATTCAGAACCTCTCATTGTACGAATAACTAATATCGAATGGAACCTGACAACACTTTACAAAGAATACAATACATTGAATATAACCCTCAATCTGACAATTGTATACTTTAATGTTGAGATTGAGATCTGGAACCCGTCTTTCAACACTAAAACAGTAGAATTTCCTGATTCCGATGAGTTTTCTCCAATTATTGATGAGAATCTTGAAAATAAATCGCTTGATCTCACTCCTTTCTGGGGGAGCTTAACGGTTATTACTCCACGTAATTATACTACTGGTGTGATAACTAAATCATTCGCGTACCCATTCAGCTTTGAAAAACCCGGATTGACACAATTACCTAATGGTATCTATAGAATGGATTTAAAAATACCTACAACTTCTGGTACTGATGTGAGAATCAATACTTATGGACTAGACATTAACGCTACAGACGAAGGTCATTCCATTGAGTATGATCCTTTTCCATACGAATCAACTGATATAAATGTCTCGTATATGGTAACTTCATGTGAATGCGAAAATTATTCGAACTGGAATGAGGGAAAGGTTAATGTAACAGTGGAGAATCAGACAGTCTATTTTGAACAAATATTTATCTCCTGGTGCAACTTTGATAAACAAAGTCTGGAGATAAATGTATTTCAAGTCGGAGAGACATTGATCATTCAAGAAGACTATAGTTCTGCAATAATTACTGATTGTTTATGTGCCTATCAGGTCGTAGGGCAAATATCCAACCTTGAAGAGGGAAACTATTCCTTAATATTTCATTATCAGACTCTAACTCCATCTTTACAGGTAAGATTTACTTCTCTTTTCCCTATTTCGATTTCTGCAGGCCAAGATGAACTTTCACATGGTATTGTTGTACAATGGGAACTAATTCCAATCTTTCTCGGTATTCTGTTCTCAGTAGAGCTCTTTGGTAGAGAGAAGAAGAGAAGAAAGTAAAAGGTACATAAATTTTACACTTCTATCGGGTTTAGATGTCCATATCCCACTTTTACTTTAATAGCAAAGAGGAAAACCAAATGACTAACAGAGGGATTTATTATTTATTTTCAAGACAATCCTAACATATGGAAAGAGGTAGTTAAACTGTGGATCTATTAGATAAGTATCAATCTACCATCGACTGGTTACTAGAAGGAGATCCATCTATTAGATGGCAAACATACCGTGATATATGTAATTCCCCAAAAAAACAGATACAGAGTGAACGTTCAAAAATTGAATCGGAAGGGTGGGGAAAAACATTACTAGATAAGCAAGATCCTTCAGGAACATGGGATAATGGATTGTATAATCCAAAATGGACCTCAACAACTTATACATTGCTCTTATTACGAAGATTAGGTATAAACCCACTCAACAAACAATGTATAACTGGATGTCAAGTATTACTCGATAATGGTCTCATGGAGGATGGGGGAATTAACTACTCAAGATCAAAAATTACAAACAGTGAAACCTGCATCACTGGCCTTGTTTTTGGAATTTTATCCTACTTCAAGTATAAGGACAAACGATTAGATACCATCTTTTCGTATCTGGTTGAAAATCAAATGAAAGATGGAGGATGGAATTGTAGGTACCCATTGAAAGGGGCAACCCATGCGTCGTTTCATACTACTCTCATGGTACTAGAAGCCTTATTTGAATATCAAGAATCCTTTACTCAGAATTCTACTGAAATAGAGGCAATGCAAGAGCGAACACATGAATTTCTTTTACAACACCAACTCTACAAGTCACATAAAACGGGAGAAACAGTAAGTACGAAAATGACAATGTTGTCATTTCCTCCCAGGTGGTATTATACCGTTATTGCGGCTCTTGACTACTTTCAGAAGATAAATCATGAGAAAGATAGCCGTTTTACTGATGCTATCAGCCTAATTACAAAAAGAGAAAAAAATGGGAAGTGGCCTGTTCAAGCTCCCATTAGAGGGAAAATTTGGTTTGAATTGGAACCGATACGACAGCCTAGCCGGTGGAATACCTTAAGAGCCCTTAGGATATTGCAATGGTGGAACAGGTAAATTAATGACAAAGAAGTTAATAGATTCACAAGGTTAACCAGTTGATCAGAGATACAATGTATCAGGTATGAATTATCAAGTGAAAGCTTCGATAATTACTTCCCCCTTGTCCCAAATAGAATGGATTACCCTTGAGAAATTTGCCTTCAGAAGCTTACGTTTTATAATTTCTATTGTGGCACTTCCCTGTTGTTTTCTCGGGATCTCTAAAGAGTGGACAAAACGCTTCATAGATTTATAAAGAGAAATTTCGCAATCTGGATAATGCAACCAACTACTATCATCATCGATATTTGTCACAACAACTAACCGTCCATTTCTCGTTAAAGATTGCTTCAATTTTGAGAAGAAATCAACAGAAAAAACACCAGCATCACATTGCAATATTAGATCGAAGTTTTTCGGTAGATCATCCCGTAAAAAATCAAGTGGAATATATTTAATTCTATCTCCCAACGAGAATTGTTCCGCAATTTCCCTGCCATGAATACATACATTCTCAATATCGATTATCACAGCCGAAAGCGAAGAATAACATTTTAAAAGCTCTATTGACATTACACCTGAACCTCCACCAATATCCAGTAAATTACTAATCCCAGACATATTGAAATTCCGAGTAAATTTCTCTGCAAACGGTAAATGATACTCAAACAACGCGTTAGTGAATCTTTTGGCATATTCTGAATCCTCCCTCATTTGATCAAACCAATTTGGAGGAGGTGAAGGTTGTTTATCCCATAAAGACCCAGAGAACGCAATCGTAGAGGGTAAATTTACAAAGAGGGGGGTATGTTTCTGCACTTCTTTAGCAAGAAAAGTCCAAGTATCGACGCTGTAAGTGTCAAGAATATTATCCTGTGTAATAGTGGATACTGAATATGCATCCTCATGTTTATCCAATAAACCGAGCTTATGCAGTAAATCCAATAAAGCTTGACATCGATGGAGAGGTATATTTACTTCTTCTGCAATTTCAGAAGCTTTATTTATGTCACTCGATAATTTCCAAAATATACCTAGATCTAAAGCTGTGTGTAGAGCACTTGAGGGTATAAACATATTTAGAAGCTGATAGACATCTTGAGTAGATGATATTTTCATTTTCAATCTCACCATTAAGTTCTGAAGTCATTTAGAGATACTATGAATTCAGTTAGAATTTAAAATAATTGATTGTTTGATAAATGTAGATTTTGGATGTGGAGTAAAAATGAGAAATCCAGTCATAAAAATAATGATCATGATCACACTGTTTTTGACAGTTCATAATATGAATATACTAATTACAAATGCACCCATGCCGATAATAGACGTCAACTCAGACTATTATTCTTTAGATGTAACTCCTGGTGAAGTTAAATTATACGAAATTACCTCTTTACAAATACTACAACCAGATGGTAATTATAGTCTTCAAAACACAACTTTGGTGTCGGTAGGAGGAAAAATGAAACCATTGACTTTAACATTACACGACAAAATTCAAGTAGCTATCCTAGATATTAATGGTACTCATATTCAATTGACAGAGCAATATCAAATTGCAAATGGTTCAACGATTACCTGTGATCCTTTCTATCAAGATCTGGGTAAGGTAACCTTTGATTCCTACATCATGACCTCAAATACCAGTCTTATTGGGGATGTAATTAACGAAGCTAAGCTTGACACAACTACTCTATCGTCATCGTCAGTGTATTTTGAAGACTCAGATACTCTCTCAAATATAACTGGTTTAACCAGAGGGTGGGGAACCCGATATGAATTACCCAAAGGTTGGTTAGAATCTATAATTTACGAGACTTATAATATTACTCAGAACCCAATCACTTACTTCAAGCTTGAACAATACAGAGAGCCCGAACCTGATGATCCATTGGCTGTTAATCCCCAGTCTAATACACTAGGGGTGACTGTGGGGGATGAACAAATCCTTGAAATAGTCAAAGTTGAATCACCCGAACTAACAGACCTCCAAGAAGGAGATAGAATGAAGTTTATAATTCTGAATATAACACAAGATACGATTCTGATCTCACAACAGTCTTTGGACCGGTTTGGGAATATTGTTGATGAGTTTGAAAACGAGCAAAATAGGAGTTTACTAAGTCCCCTTCAACCTATTCTTACCACAAATATCACCTTAATTCATGAGGTATTCGATGATAATCCTGATTATAATACCCTTTATTCCGACGAATTTGTAACTATTAACTTCACCTTCACCCTTCTGTCAACCGCTCTTGATGTTGAGATGATATTCGACCTACAGACAGGATGGCTTGTTAGTTATCATATTATTATGGAAACAGAATCAGAATTAACAGAAATATGGATGATAGCAATTTCAGAGCTAACAACCTCTATTACACCATCCTCCACAAGTACAACCACAACAGAGAAAACAGATCCAAAACCATCAACTACAACTACAACACCTAGAATCAGTTCTTTCCCAG
Source organism: Candidatus Hodarchaeota archaeon (assembly GCA_016840035.1). Taxonomy (GTDB): domain Archaea; phylum Asgardarchaeota; class Heimdallarchaeia; order Hodarchaeales; family Hodarchaeaceae; genus Hodarchaeum. Next base: position 20,604 of record JAEOTC010000162.1, read on the forward strand.
GAATTGTAACATTCCTATTGTTAACTTTGGTGGTTATTAAAAGGCGACAATAAATTCGTCGTTGTGAGGTTTAGACCAGCTCTTCAAGCTGTAAACTAAAAGCTAGGACTCTACTTAGTAATGCTGGGAGCTGCTCTCGTTTTTCTTTTAACCTATCTTTATGAAAACCGAGAAATAACACCATTCCTGCTTCTAGAAAGTTCACAATAAAGACACGATTATTGGATTCGAACAGAATGGAGGAAGAGGTTTGATCTTTAGAATTTGCTAGATTTTTTGCTACTGCATCAAACACTTGTCTAACCTCGTTAAGAGCAATATGGTCAAAATTCACAATATTTTCAAGTTGAATTAAAGGAACTCCAGCCTTAGTAAAAATTTGAGCCATTTCTGCATCATTATGTTGAATAAAGGTATCTACAAGTGGGACGAGAGATTCATTTACTCCATATGTCCTTCCGAATACATCTCCCATTGCATTAAAGATTGAGGACTTGAAAACAGAGGTTTCATAATATCGAACATGCAATGGAAGGTTTACTAGAAGATGATCAGAAACCGTATTACGAACTTCTTCTTTCAATTGCTCTGGAATAAGATCGGTTTTGTGTTGAAATAAGTACGCATACGCTGTGGGACTATATTCAACGAGTTTGGTTAAGGAAACATCCAAGTAGTATTTAGCTTGTTCGAGCTCCTTTACCTTAACTGAGTCTACAACAAAAATAAGTGCTTTCACACCAGTAAAGATCAGATCTGATAAGCCATCAGTAAAGCGGTCTAAAAAGGAGGTCTGTCCTCCCATATCAAAGATAACTATTTCATGACCCGCAATCATAACTTTTTTTCGCTCATAATCAATTGTAGGAAGATATTCATCCTCTTCTATTGGAATTTGACCTTTAGTCACTGCATTAATGATAGTCGTTTTTCCAGACGCTTGTAATCCTAAGATAAGGATTTTGTTGATATCTTTTTTAGCTAGATATGACAAAATGATATTCCTCATAATTATTTGGCATGTGATAACTGCAAGAGCTGATTGAATTTTGAAGGAAGATAACTATTATTTGGAATCGATTTTTCCTATATAATGACATATTAATACTCGGTTGAAACTCAAAAAGGTATCTAATGAATTTCTCCGCAAATCTAGTATTTATAAGCGGATTCACCAAGAAAGAAGTCAATCAATTGGTATTCAGTCTCACTACAAAACTAATCGAGATAAAGGACTTCCCGTGGGCACTATGAAAGAAAAACGATCTCCAGTTATATCATTTCTCCATGTTATCTATATACTAATCAGTGCAACAGTTCTGAGTTATATTCTAGCATTTGTCATCAGAGAATGGATCGGAAAAGATATTTTTGTGGAAATTTTGTTATTTCCTGCAGAGATTTTCGCTCCCTTTCCTCTTAATCTCTTGGGATTATTCACTGTGGGACTTGGATTTTTATTGGTATTTTTCGCTAATTTTCATCTCTTATTTATTGGTAAGATTGGTTTAGAGGATCGAGAACCTTTCCATACCCCCTCCACACTAGTTACTTCAGGACCTTATCGATTCAGTAGAAATCCCATTTACTTCGGTGTAGTTCTAATTACACTTGGTTTAGCGATAATAACTATAAGTTTAACAATTTTAATTTGTACAATAGGATTATATTTATTTTTCTGGAAAGTATTTATAAAATGGGAGGAAGAAAAGCTAGATGATACTTTTGGTGAGGATTACCGAGAATATAAACAACGTGTACGAAGGTGGATCTGAATAACACCCTTATAGATAGAAAAAGAGAAAATTCTAAGAAATCACTTGTTAAAACTTCTTAGACAGTTTTTGAACAGCAGGGAGATTAATTTCCCTTACTTCCTTTTACATCCAAGATTAGTCTTAAAACCTAGTACTTAACACATTCATACAGATTCTTGAGAGGACAAGAAATGATTAATGCCACCATCGAGGGTTTTCTACGCATTTGGCCACGAGTATTTCCTACAATGCTAGTGTTCCTAGGATTAGGAACCATCCTGGCTACTATAATTGTCTTACTATCTGCTTTTTTTTCTGGATTAGCACAAGAGAAAATGATAAAGAAGTACGTCTTTCTGAATGGCTATCCTGTGAAGTTAGGATCTTTCAAAGGATCTTTAAAGTATTCCAGTTTTGATATCATCCTGACGTTGTGGATAGCTGTATTACTAATGCCAGTCATTAGCTTCCTTCCCATCATGCTATTTGATGCAAGTATCTTACTAAGAGATCTGTTAATCATAGGTTTCATACCAGGATTTATTCTTTCCCAGATTATCATGAGACGAGTTAATAGACGGTTTGAAGAAACCAAAATTTACTTTTATTCGAGTGGAATAGGCTTAAATAGGTTGGGAAAGGATTATATTTACCCAAATAAAGCAATTAAAAGATTGCGAGTAGATAGAGAAAAAAAATGGTTAGCAATGGGAGTAAAATATCGGTTTTTCCCTGAAAGTTGGGGGAATATTTATCTCGAATTTACTTCCCTCGAAGAATTAGAAAATTGTGTAAAGACGATTGTATCAACGATCGACATACCTGTGGATAGCTTCTCATTTAAATCTTTATATTATAAGCTCGTTACTATACACAAAAATGTACAGATAATACCTTATTCAGATCTAGCTATAGTGATTCATCCTAAGACCCAACGCATCTTAGAAGGAGAGGAAGAATACCTACCTACTCTAACCTCAACTACCATAGAAGATAAGCAAATTAAGTGTCCATTATGCTTTACTATATATACAAACTATCGGAAGGGGTGTCCAAAATGCACCTATAGGATGAAGATCCTTGGATCATATCCATATCTAAGATATATGGGTTGGGTAATATTTACAACTGTGGTATTTACTCTTTTACCACTAGTAATTCCAGGTGTTCTGGAATGGCAAGCATCAGATGAATATTCGGTCCTATATTTATGGGCTTATAGTTTGGGACTATTAACTTTATTAGGTTTTATGACTGATAGATTTCATTTCCAAAGTCATGTCTACCAACATAAACCCCGGGAGTTTGTGCTAACATTAATAGTCGGACTTATACTGGTTATAGAAACATTTCTTTGGGTATTTTTGACGATCCAGCTACCCTTAACTTATGTTTCAGAGCTTCGGTATTTCTTTGTAACTCCACTTACTGCTTATATTATGGGAGGATTCTTTATCTACTTTATTATCGTGAAATTTCGAATGAGAACCTCTTTAATCGACATAGCAGATGTGGATATAAAGACACAGATCACACAAGCTAAAGAAGGGGGGGAACAAGGAGATTTACGATTTTGTCCGCACTGTGGTAAGAACAGGTATCAATCAGGTAAATTTTGTATCTCATGTGGATATCAGTTTGAAGAAGCTACTGACAAGGTTCATGGGAGGTTTAATTAGGAGTTTTCTGCGCTCCTTTTTCTTGAATGATCACTCAAGATTATTATTCAAGGAAATCTCCATGAATGGATTATTCCATATTTTAATCTTAATTTCATGATCTTTAGGTATTTCTTTGAGGGTTATCTCTTTTGAAATATTCGGAATAAGGTGGAAATAATTATCATTTGGTTCAAGTTCATTAGGAAGATGAACTAAAAGAGCTAGCTTACTCGATAACAGAGTAAGAGAATTACCGTTTAAATTAGCATCAATTTTCGGAGTAGGAAAACGTATATCCCTTGGATCAGACATGAATATAATATCTTCTACCTTAACATTATCATTTGTGAATTTGACCCATAAAAGATCACTTTTTTCTAATTTTAACTCACCTAAATCAATTTTTGTCTTAGAATTTGATTCAATAGAAATTTCGTATGTGTTCTCCCAAAGAATATCTCCTTCTAGATTTAAATTCTTAACTTTTAGTTCTCCGTTTACTGAATGAAGTAGATCACTGATGACGACAAATGTATTCTCATTTGGAACTTTTACAATAATCACTGGATTAAATGACCTTTTCACAAACCAATATGCCATCTTAGGAATACCATAGTAGTCTATTAAAGACCAACAAATCGTGGGCCATGGCTCATTAAACTGCCATATGAGTGCACCAGCTGTATTAAATTTTCTCGCTCTCCATGTCTCTATGGCAAATTTCATGCCGAATGCTTGAGCTGCCTGAGTATATAATATCCACTCATCAATATTAGTAGGTTCACCCATTTTTTTCATATTAATTTTTATTTTGGGGAGAATTAAATTATGGAATTCCCAGATTGTGTTTGGTTTTACTTGTGTTTGTCTACTAAAGATCTGATTTATTGTAGATCTTGATGGAAAGCTTTGAATCCCAAATTCAGTAATAAATTTAGCATGATTCTCGGCATATGCATCATATTCTGGAGGTTCGAGATTCGGCTGCCCAACGCCATGCCAGACACACCAATCATGATTGTTCCCTTCGTCCATTGAGTTTGGATCAAATTCATGATTATTATCTGAAGAAGGACTCCATGGACTTGATCGCCAGTAAGGTCTAGAGGGATCTAATTGGGAACAAAGGTGTTTCTTCATCTGATGGAGCTTATCCCCGAATTTATTCTCAAGACGAATTTGGGGCAATAAACTCTGATAATCAATCCATTCATTTTCATTATTCCCACACCAAAGAACAATTGAAGGGTGGTTCCGTAATCGTCTGATAATAGAAGAGATTTCTGTTTCAACCACAGAGAGAAATTTATCGTGCTCAGGATAAACACTACAGGCAAATTGAAAATCATGCCATATCATAATCCCAAATTCATCACAAATATCATAAAAACGGTCATCTTCAACAACCCCACCTCCCCAGATCCTGATCATATTGAAATTACCATTTTTCGCTAGTGAGAGCAATTTTCGATATCTCCATTCATCTCCAAAGTTTGTCAACGAGTCTGTCGGTACCCAATTTGCTCCCCTAGCAAAAATCTTCTTACCATTGACTTCAAAAATAAACGAATTCTCCCCTTCCTCCTCAAGAATGAGATTAACAGTCCTTATTCCGAATCTCTCGTTGATTTTGAACTTTTTTGTTGATTCAAACAACCTTAATTCGTAAAGAGACTGTTTACCCGTTCCATTCGGCCACCAAAGATTGTAGTTTTCAATTTTGACATTCTTCTTTAACGAATTCATTCCTAACTTGAGTTCTACGGGAAAAGTATCTTGAAATATAGTTGTAGGATTGTTAACTTGAGAAATCTCAAGTATGAAATCCAACGGACCCTCAATCTCACTATTCAAAGTAACAGAGAATGAGAGTTCAGCGAATTTATCTGATAATTTTGTAGTTTCGACAAATAAATCCGAAAATTCAACGCTATTCTCAATTAAAACCTTAGATTCTCCGATTCCAACCAAAAGCGATCGTGGAGCAAAGTCCCATCCATAATTATAGGTAGGTTTTCGAATAAATACTCGGTCTTTATATTCTACTTCTGGTAGATCTATTTCTTTATCAACAAAACTCATTGGGGGAGAAATAATTAGTGATACTGTATTAACTGATTGAATAAGATCGGTTGGTAGATGAAATTTATATTGAATATGAGCGCTGGAAGTATTTCTTATTTCAACCCCATTGAAGAAAATTTGGGCCATTGTATCAATATAGTCAACCCAAAGACAATAATCCCGGTCAAGATCAGATAGGGGAAATTCAGCATGAAGGAGAAGGTAGTATTCCTCTAAATATTCCAATTTTTTCATATTGTCTTCAAAATACGGATTAAGATCTGTTAAACTTGCGATGTTTGATTGTAATGTCCCTGGAGTGTAAAAAGGCTTCATTTCCTTCCTTATAGATTGTAATAAGACAGGATCGGAAAGACTCTTAACAATATCCTCCTTATCATCTAATTTGAAAATTTTGAAGGTCCAATTGTCTAATTTTAAGTCAGTACTCATTTTAAATTTCTCATAGAAAAGAGACTTTAAACCAGAGGTGCCATTAGTTGATATTATTTAACGATATTTAATAATAATCTCACCAACCATCTCCTTCCTATTTTCCCTCACCAGAATTATGAACTAGTTAAAATCTCATATTAGATACTCTTTAGGAATTATGAGGTTTCTGAAATGGAAATTTATGATATTTCACTTGAGATGAAAGCAAATATGATATATTATGCAGATGATCCTACATTTGTTTTAAACTCAGTCTTGGATATGACAAAAGGAGATGAAATAAATCTCTCAGAGGTGAGTATGGGTGTTCATACAGGAACACATATCGATGCTCCTTTACACTTCGTAAATGGCGGTAAGAGTATAACTGAATTTCCCTTATCACACTTCTATGGTAAAGCTAAAGTAATAGATTTATCTCAATACGACTTTGGAAGTAAAATAACAGACACTGATTTCAAACCTTATAAAATCGAACCTGATACAATTTTACTCCTGAAGACAAAGAATTCGAGCATTTCAAAAAGTGAATTTCAGGATGATTTTGTCTGTTTATCAGTAGAAGCAGCAGATTTATTGATTAAATTAAAGGTTAAAGCCGTTGGAATTGATTATCTGAGTATTGGAAATGAAGATGTGCATAAAATTCTTCTCTCAAATGAAATTATCGTTTATGAAGGATTGGTACTAGCCCAAATTTTACCAGGTAATTATACATTCATCGGTTTTCCTCTCAAATTAATGGGAAGTGAAGGATCTCCAACCAGAGCTGTTTTGATTCGATAATAGGTTTGAAGCAGACGTAAACAAACTTTTTTGATTACAGCTAAAAAGAGCAACCCCAATGAGATAACATAACTCCGTAAGAAATGTTATATCATTCCTGAATTCTTTCTTGAGATTCCCGCCATTTTTTGTAATTACCAAGACAAGAGGTGCAACAAAAGTAATGAGGAACCTGATCAAATCTTCCTATTTCAAAATTACTATCAATTGGTTTCCCACAATACTCACATCTTACATTCAACAATTTAGTGCCTTTCGGAATCCTATGGGGATTTATATGGATTCTACTTTTTATAAAGGAAATTCTAGCATGTTTAACTTCTTGTCTTTTCATAAGAGACTCGAAAAATTGATCGGATTCAGATAAACTACAGTGTTGCGTAATTATATTAACATTATACTCATCAGTGACCTCATAAACAACTTTTACCAATTCAGAGGAGGACAGAAATTCAAAGAGTTGATCTTTTACCTCCGGATCGACTTTGAGATTGATTATTGCCGCTCTATCTGAGGTCATGGTATGTGGATTTAATTGAAGTCCAATATAATTGAAGACGCCCAACTTCTGTAGTTTTTCTATACGAGATTTAATAGTAGGAACAGAGAGTTTTAGTTCATCACCAAGCTTTGAATAGGTTATCCTACCGTTTTTATTCAAGCGTTCTAGAATAATCAAATCCTTCTGGTCGAGTTCAATGGACACGAATTTCATCCAACCTATCACGAAAAACAAGAGACAATCTTCTCTCTCCATTGAGTATTAGCAGTCAAGAGGGTAAGAAGACCAAGAGTATTAATCAAATGATTCACAGAGTTCCAATCTAGAGTACTGATGAGATTTGCTGTTTCCTCATCAGCTGATTTCAATAGAGTGGTGCTAGATTCAAACATACTCAACTTAAGCTCTTTGGCGAGAGTGCCTAACTCTTTAACACTATTAATTGTCAACCCTAAATGATCACCAAGTAGTTTGCTTAATACATTATCGAAAGTCTCGTGTTGGAGCTTAACTTCGGGATCAGGTTCAGTTTCTTCCATCTTGGGGAAGAACATCTTAGCTGTTCTCATATAAAGTGTTTCAGTCTTTAACTTCTCGTTGGGAGAGGCCTTAACCCGTTTCCCTGCAGGAAGTACTAATTTGCCTTCCTCTAATTTTTTAAGATAACGATAAATCGATTTTGTAGATTTCTCATTTCCAATTGTTTTAAATGACACTTCCAGATCCTTAACCGTCATATAGGGAGTGGAACGCAAAAAAGTGAGAATTTGCATAAGATTTTCGTCTTGAAAAAGTGTGAGAACATCTTTATCTGTAATTTCCAAAAAAAGGATTTGTTTACCTGTTATCGCATCTTCGATTTGAGTATTCTCCATACTAGACCACATAAGAGTCAATACGACTAGAATTATGAATTATCTCATTCTTGCCATGATAGGAATCTATTAATATATTCTTTGGGAACTGATTCTCATCAATTTGAGAAAGATGAATATGATGAAAGTTACTTACAAGTATTACGAAAAAGACGCAGGACTTGAAGAACTACAAGCTAAAATCTATAATGAAAATAATCCCGAAAACCCCCAACCAGTTACTGCAGAGGAGATCCAAAAAAGATTTGAGAACGAAAAAATCGATCCTAAAACAGTACGATATGCAATGAAAGAATCAGGAGAACCTCTTGCATACGTACAGGCACGAGATTATTCCGAAGTGAAAGAAACACATCTAGGATATCCATGGGCACTCCCAGATTGTCCAGCAGGGGTACAAAATAAAATATTTGATGAAATGCTAGCATATATTAAAACTAGAGATACAGGGTATGAAATTCGAGTAAATATTGCAGCAAATAATGATTCACACATGAAGTTTGTGAAGTCAAAAACAGGATTAGAAGAAAAAAGTCGGAGTTACAGACGGGAAATAGATGTTAAAAAAGTTAGTAAAATGACCCTAGATGAAGGAAAGTACAACATTCGAAAAGCAACGAAAGCAGATGAAGATATTTTAGTGAATCTAATAAAAGAAGACGGCCGATACACCTCTCAATTTGCATCAGATGAAGAAATTGGCAAATATTTTTCAGAACGAGTTCTTCCTGATGATCACTGTTATCTAGTCTTCCAGGATGAAAAACTAGTAAGAGCTTCGGCCCCACTAATAACAAAGCTTCCCAATGATACAGAGGAACGTCTGATCCTTAGGTTTCATAGCTTCCTACCTGATACTGAAGATGCATTCAAATCCCATATGATTTCAATAGCAAAAGAATGTGTGGAAACAGGCCTAGACACAAAGCCATTGTCCCTCTATGAATCAGAGAACGACTCCGAAACAATAAAATCCACTATCCAAGAATTTAATCCAGTTCATAGCGAGGTTCAAGGAATATCTTTTGGGTTAAAGAAGTAGAACGAGATGTCTTTAGACTGAAAGATAACATGGAAATGAAACAAAAAGGCTATTTTCCCTCATTCCCTCTTTTGAGCTCATACTTTCAATAGGGGGAAACTATTTTTTGATTTTGAAGGCACAAGATTCGTCTCCCTCACGAATACAGGCCATTTTTATAGCCATATGATCAGTTAATTCTTTAATGACAGTTTCGGTTAGTTTACACACCAAAGGCTCTTCTAATACAACATCATAGTACAAACAATTATGATTTTTTATGATGAAATGGTCTTCATCCTCTGATAATTCTGGTATCTTCCCATTTTGTTCAAAGAGTTCAATGATTTTATCTAATTCTTGTTTCACAACTTCAGGTGATTCAGAGTGTAATTTCTCCTGGGATAACTTAAAATTCATCCGAGTTGCAATTTTTCTCCCAATTTTTTCAAGAAGATCGATGATGACTTTCTCACCAAATTCTGACTTAATTTCCTTCAAAAGATAAATACTGAGTTCTGTGTATGCTTTAGGAAAAGTATTCAAACCTGTTCCAGTTAATGAGTAAGTCATCGCAGGTCGACCAGCAGCCCCCCTTTTTTCAGATAACGAAACAAGTCCTTCACTTTCAAGCATAGTCAAATAATGTCTCGTTCCAGTTGGGCTAAGCGTTACGGCGGTAGCAATTTCTTTTAGAGTACAACCCTCATTTGATGAGGAACAATTTAGCAGGAGATAATGTAAAATACGATCTCGTTTAGTTAGATGTCCTTCTACTGGTTTTTGTGACATTAAGTTCATTCCTTGAAGATGAGAGGGTAGATTCAATGACAGATTGAAAATTGAATCCTATTTCTTACATAAAATGCTATAATTTATGTAGATATTTCCAAAATAAATCGCTTTACAAAGAATTCCTGAGAGTAGCATCAATCAAGCTTCAGACATTCAGAATTCTTAGATATTGAATCCACGGACCAACGGTTTCTTTATAACGTAAGGCCAAAGATTCCGCGATTTGGAATAAATGAGTCAAGTCGTGAACAACCCAAGTAGCTAGATGTTGTTCTAAGGTGACTTCACCAAACTCAGGATGAATACCTGTTTTATGAAGATCAGATTCGGTTACAAGTGCTTTCAAAGTCTGGATATTTTTTGTACGAAGCGTTTCAAACTCGTTTAAGCGCTCAATAAAGCTAACACTCTGATCAAAGCCCTCTCGATCAAAAGGGGGAAATTCTTTGACTCCTTCCTCTGAGAGCATTATCTTTGAACGTAGAATCCAATCGGTTTTTTCTCCTGCAATAAGGTGACCAATAACTGCAGAGGGAGAAAAAGCATTCTCGTGTTTCTGAAAATTCACCCATTGGTCGTCTAGACCTTCTAACAACGCACGTAAGACTTGGGGAGTGCGTGATAGTAAATTCAGAGCTTCAGGGATATTGTAAACCATAATTATATTTTGGTTCAGATGATATAAATAACTATATTTGTTGGTATTTACTGATAGAATGTCATTCCTACGAATAGATCTAATAGCTGGGTATAACGGAAAATAATTTTCAGTTAATGAAAGTTTGATCTTACCAGAAATAAATAAATTCCAAACAATGCCGAAACTACTAGTGAGATCATCTGAGGGTCTGCAGGATTAATCGTAGAAGGAAGGGAGAGTAGGCCACTGCCAACATAGAGGATAATTCCAAGAATATGTAACCACAAGGCAAAAGTGCTGATTTTCCATAAACCTAACCCGATAATGAAGATAATAACTCCAACAATGATTAGGCCTCCCATAAAAATAAGGAATAAACCACCAAATATCGCGGTTAAATCTTCACCAAGAATGGTTTCAGGTGCATCACCTAACTCCATAATGGCGGTGATAATGGTATAAAAACCAAGTAACGCGACTCCAACACCAGTAAGCATTTCTAATAAACCAACAATGCGTGCTGGCCAGGTAGTCCAATGTTTAGAATCATTAGGTTGAAAGATTTCATAGGTCATTTGAAAAAAGTCTCCAGTAAGTCAATTGAGCCTGTGTAAATTAAAACTATAGAGTACTATCAGATTGGGAAGTTTGGAAATATGATAACCAATACTCACTTGTATTAGGAACTATAAAACTGTCCCTGAATAAAAATAAAGTCCAATGCCTCTGATATTTTACTAAGAAATTACGCATAAAGATAAGATATATAGACATAGAAGAGAAAATATGAAGAGTTTGCATCCGAAAGTAGCAATAATAGGCGGAGGGAACGTGGGAATCCGCTATGCATATGCATTGATGATTAGAGGATTGGCGCGTCAGATAACGATCGTAGATATCGATCAACATAAAGTCGAAGGGGAAATCATGGATTTATCCCATGGAACTCCTTATACTTCTCCTGTGAAACTAGAAGTAGGAACTTATGAAGATATTAAAGGAGCAGATCTTGTTGTGATTACCGCAGGAAAAAATCGTTCTCCAGGAGAGACAAGACTTGATTTGACCAAGGCTAATGTCCAATTATACAAAGATATAATCCCTCAAATCATGAACTATGCACCAGCAGCCCTATTTTTAATAGTGACCAATCCTGTCGATATTTTAGCATATGCAGCATATAAATTTTCCAAAAAACCCGCATCAGAAGTAATAGGTGCAGGTACAGTCTTAGATACCGCACGCTTTCGGAATCTTATTGCTACTCATTGCAAAGTAGATCCACGCAATGTTCATGGATACATCTTAGGTGAACATGGAGAAACCGAATTTCCAGTTTGGAGTCGAGTATTAGTGGGAGGAACTCTGATACAGGACTATTGCCCAATCTGCGATAACTGTAAAATGTGCAATCATAAGGAAGAAATGAACAAGATCTTCTTAGAGGTACGTGATTCAGGTGCGAAAATTATCAGGAGAAAAGGCGAGACTTCTTATGGGATCGGACTTGCACTGGTAAGAATCACTGCAGCACTCCTTAAAGATGAAAATTCAATTTTACCAGTATCCAGTCTGGTAGCTGGTTTTCTTGATATTCATGACGTATATCTGAGTTTACCAGCAATCCTTACGAAGAAAGGGATCAAAAAAGTGTTAGAAATCAAACTCAATGATCAAGAGCAGCAACAATTAAAGAAATCAGCAGCTACATTGAAAGCTATGATTAAAGAAATTGATCCCATTTTGAATGAGTAAATTCTAAGTGATGATTGAATCAAGATCGTTTGACCTGGATAATTGAAAATAGGTGACTTTGAATTGATTATATTGGAAAAGATCTAAATTAAAAATATAATTACTAAACACAAATGTCTTCTTTTAGCCCAAATGAGGGAATTGTGATATTACTGGGGATTGGAGCGGCATTAATAATAATACAAATGAAACGGAAGAAAAAATATGAAAGCATACCTTGCCTATAGTATATTAGATTTAAAAAATCTATTTCCCATCATAGTCTCAGTTGAGAATTGTGAAACAGAGAGAGAAAAACCTCACAAACAAGGCAATTCCAAATTTTAAGGAAGGAATCCTTTTATTCAGTATATTTCTTCTATTTCTGTTTACTATTCCAAATTCACACGGGAATTCTGTTCCCATATTATCACAAGATAGGAGCAGCAACTTTGAAGTTGACTTAAGAGTATCTTCGGACAATAGATTGAATATTACTAATCCCAAAGAGGGAGATATTATATCTGGAGTAATTACAATAGAGTGGGTGGTAGAAGAATCATATGTTGACGCTTCTACATCATATCAGGTTCAATTTTCGCCAGATGATGGAGATAATTGGATAATATTAACTATGTATACTCTCAACCCCAGCTATGTGTGGAATACGACATACTACGAAGAGTATAATTCCCATTGCAGAATACAAATCTTTTTTCAAAGCAAGAATTTTGATGATTTTTCAGAGATCTCGGGGAGATTTACCATCGACAACACAATACAACCCACTCCTCCAATGGATCTGACACCATATATTCTAGTAGGCGCATCAATAGTAATATTAGGGGTAGGAGTATGGAAATATCGCCCATTTTGGGGCCAAAAATCAATTTTACAAGCTATACAGTCAGAAAAATATGTCTGGTTGACGACATTAAGCCATAAGATTATTATAGGACTGGACAATATTAAAAGTGAATTCATAGAAGAATTCCCGCAGATTCCAGAAGTTAAAACCATATCATTAACAACCTCAATTGCAGATATCTTTCCTCAGAACCTTAGATATGATCTACAACATAATATGAAGGGAAGAACAGTACTGACACTAATCGAAATGGCCTACCTGGGGCCAGATGATACGACACCCACAAAGATATCGAAAAGTTTGAACATACCCCTACCAACACTTTCGAAGGAAATAAAAAAGTTAGAAACGGCAGGCTATGTGGAAACGTACTTGACAACACAGATGCTGCAAGATGCAAGAGTAAAAAATTTTGTAATAACAAAAAAAGGGTTTGAGCTATTATTAAATTTAGACACAGCATTGAAAATTGCTATTCAGCGGATGAGATGAAAACTTCTATTCCCACCCTCTCAGTGAAAGATTGTTTCTATTTAGAAACAAGTATTCTCTTTTATTTAGTCCATTCCTAGGTTGACTTCTGAAGCAGGTCATAAAGATCTGATGATCTAACAAAAAGGAGAAAATGAAATGAAAAGAAAAATGGTTGGAATGATCATAGTGTTGTCAATGATTGTGATCACGGCTAGCACCGTTAGTTTGACCACAAAAATTGCAGCAAAATCAGTAAATATGAACGATTATGTCCTATGTAGTTACTTAGGAGGCTCAGAAGATGATCTAATCAGAGATATGGCGGTAGATTCGGAAGGAAATATCCTAGTAACAGGAGATACACTATCCGAGAATTTTCCAGTAACAAACGATGCCTATCAGATAACTTTTGCAGGTGGGGAACAAGATGTTCATACAGTGAGTGGAGATGCATTTGTCGCAAAATTCTCCTCATTAGGGGAGTTACTTTGGGCAAGTTATCTTGGAGGATCCAGTAATGATGGAGGAACAGGAGTGCATGTGGATAGTGAAGATAATATCTATGTGGTAGGAGTAACTAATTCGTTGAATTTTCCCGTGACAGGTGGAGAGAATGCACATGGGGGATCAGACGGATTTATAACAAAATTCACTCCTGAAGGAAGTCTGGTATTTTCAAAATGTATTGGAACCGCGGGAGGAGAAAATCTGGAGGGTTCAGTAATGTACGCAGACATTTTAACAGTAACAGGCAGTACCCCTTCGGCAAGCTTTCCGATAACAGCGAATGCAGAACAAAGCACTTTTCGAGGAGGAGCAGATGGAACAATTGTGCAACTCTCAACGAATGGAACAGTAATCTATTCAAGTTTTTTCGGAGGAACAGGGTTAGATGTGGTAGGAGAGATCTATACGAGTGTAGATGGACAATATATTTTCAATGGGTATTCGGATAGTCCTGACCTCCCATTCACAGAGAACGCATATGCTACTGAAATCTCTGGCCCTGGAAGAGATTTTTTCATTGCAACATTGACCACCGATATGCAAATCGAGTATTGTACGTATTTTGGTGGATCTGGGATGGATGATAGTTTTGGCTGCACATTCGATTCAGAGAAAAATCTAATCTTTAGTGGTAGAACCTGGTCACCAGACTTTCCTATAACTAATGCGTGGCAATCGGAGTATGCAGGAGAAGAAGGCGAAATTAATGGCGTGGATGCATTCGTAACCAAAATGGATCCCACAGGAGAATTGGTTTTTTCGAGTTACTTTGGAGGCCCTTCATGGGATACGTTACATTTTGTCGATACAGATGAGCAAAATAACATCTTTACCTGCGGAGACGCACCAACAAACGATTATCCTATATCCAAGAACGCGATTCAAAATGAAACTGCTGGATCCTCAGATATC
>JAEOTC010000032.1 GCA_016840035.1 Candidatus Hodarchaeota archaeon
ATGAATTCCTTCCCTTCTGAGGTTATAACGTAAGACTTAGGTTTCGTCTCCAGCTCCATTATTAGACCCTTATTTACCAATGACTGAATTGCTTTAATAAATTCAGCATCTTCGATGGTAAGTCCTACTACTCTATTCATCTGTCGGAGTTGGCCTTTAACAATTAATATATGAATATCTCGATGTTCTGCGATTATTTCTAAGATAGATTGCGATAAATTAGATAGTTCATTATCTGTCAATTCTTTTCATCCTATTATTCGACTAATACCCTGTTATAAGTCATTTAAATTTAGGTGTCCAACGATCAATTTCACCTTTTCTAGACTTAATATAAAAAACAATAAAAGGTTATAAGGAAATATTCATACGACCAACTCAATAATTCAAAATAGATTTCACGATACAAGGTATTCAAGCTGCAGAATAGAGGTGAATTAGGTTGGAGGACATAAAAAGTTTAATTATCAAAGCAAAAGCTCTAAAACAGAATAAACAGGTTTCAGAAGCAATAGATCTTCTTAACCAGGCCCATGAAATCGGAATCACAAATAACGAGGTTGAAAACCTTGTAGACATTCATAATCAACTGATGTTATTACACTATCAGAATAATGATTCTGAATCTTTTCAAAAGTCCTTCAAATTTGCACGAACTTTAGCAGCTAGAATTAATTATAATAAAGGCCTTGTAGAAAGTTACATGAATAAAGCTTGGATTGAAACTGATAATAAAAACTTTATCGAAGCTATCACGCATGCATCTCAAGCTTTAGCAATCGATGAAATTCTAGAAAGCGCAACAGCATTTACAACAGCTTTGTACATTATTTCTGAAGCAAATTACAGCGTTGGGGACAATGTTAAGGGGGATAAATACAAACAGCTTTACCAACAAAAATTAATGAAGCTAACGGATAGCGAAGAACAGGTACTTAAAAGCATTGAAGGACTTTCTGTAGGAATGACCAAGGAAGAAGATTTGGATTCACGCGTTAAACAGGCTTTACAAGAATTAGATTCCTTTTAAGTTCTCTGTACAACTGTTCATCTCCACAGGATAGATCATAAGTCCATTGAAATGCCTCACAGTACCTAAGAGGTACCTTTGTGGAATCCAGCTATTCTATTACCCCAAAAAGTGAATACAAACACAGACATAGTCAATTAAGAAAACTATTGTCATTACTTGACCTATCAGGAATTCTTCTTCTTTCTAATGTCGAACTATTTTACTATACTGGAGTCGGGTTAGATGGTGCTCTATACTTTCCACAAGAAGGGGAACCAGTTCATTTAGTAAAACGAAACAAGAAACTAGCTGAGGAATCATCTTCAATATCTAATGTCATTGATTTTGGAAGAATCTCTCAAATATTTAAATCTTTAAACATTGATAAGGATAATACAATAGGGGGAGAGCTGGAATTTCTTCCATATACTTTCGTCCAGTATTTAAATTCTCTTAAGAAAGGAAATCCATTAGTTAATGCAACTTCGGATTTAAGAGAGATTCGTGCAATTAAATCGAAATATGAAATTTCTCAAATAGAAATTGCAGCCAAACTTGTTGATCAATCATTTGAGCACTGTGTTGAAATTGCTTCACCTGATATGACTGAAATTGAGTTAGCAGCCAAACTAGATAACTGGTTGCTTGCAAACGGTCATCATGGTTTCATAACTACACATGCATATGACTCTGCATTACTGAATTTCTCATACGTAATTGGAAAATCGTCTTCAATTCTCAACATTCATTTTACGCCAATTTCCGGATGGGGTTTATCCTTAAAATATCCTTATGGTCCATCAACGAAAAAAATAGGGAAAGATCCATTTTTTGTTGATACGTGTGGAAATCATAATGGATATATTTCTGATACAACTAGAACTTTTATTCTTGGAAAGCTAGATTCTGAATCAAAAATGCAACTCGAGGCTCTTCAAAGTATCAAACTGTTTTTAAGAAAAGAACTCAGTCCAGGAGTTAATTTAGGAGAAATTTTCAATAAAACTACGAGCTTAGCAGAAGAATTAGGTATTAGCGCGAATTTCATGGGAGAACGAGATGACAAGGTAAAATTCCTTGGACATGGTATTGGTCTAGAGTTAGACGAATTACCAATTCTATATTCAAAGGGAGGCGAAGCACGAACGGGCAATATTCTCGCATGCGAACCGAAGTTTATTGAGATAGGACAAAAGGTCTTGGGTATTGAAGATACTTATGCAATCACTGATTCGGGTAATAGATTATTATCAAAATCCCCAGATTATTTCGAAGTATAACCTATAGAGGTACATGAAATGGAACAGCCCAAGAGCTCACTTAAATCGTTAATTTTTGATTTATATTTGAATCCAAATTTATTGATGATTGCTTTTTATCAAATAATTGCAACAGGTGTGTATACTGCACAACAATTACTACTAGCAGCTTATTTAGATGATCTAGGCTATTTAGAAAGTCATAGTTTAGAAAGTGGTCTGATCCTAGCAATCTACTTTGTTTTTTGGTTTATTCTAGGCCCTATTAGTGGAACTCTCAGTGATCTTCACGGAAGGAAATTTCTTATTATCTTTGCAAATGTGGTTAGTGGTTTTGGCTTTTTTTGTTTGGTCTTATTTCAAGATCTGTTACTACTATTTCTTATTAATGGAATATTAGGGATTGGGGGTGCATTAAGAATTGGTTCCGTAATGGCTTTATGGGTTCAAAATAGTCCAAAAGATCGAATAGGAGAATCAATGGCGTTAATCAACATCGTACTGGGAGTAGGAGGGATAGCAGCTACTGTTTTTGGATTTGTTTTATGGACGGAAATTAAGGAAGTGTCTTTCCCAGTTTTTGGCATTTTATTGTTGTTTGCTGCAGTAATGATTGTTCCAGTTCCTGATCAAGGTGATTATATTCCTTTCTCATTTCGAGGGACAATTGATATGGTAAGAAAAAAGGTTTCGACCAAAGTTTCTGATAACTTTTTTCTCTCTCCCCCTATCCTTAAACTAGGTATTCACTGGTTTGCTTTATCTGCTATCGTATCATTTGGCACGTTTTTGATCCCTATCATTGATAGAATTCGAATTCGATATATCGAGGAATTACCCTCAGAGACTACCCTTCCAATGATTCCCTTAGTTATCTTTGGTCTAGGAATCACTATTGCTGCGTTTACAGGATTGATCTTCTGGGGAAGAGTATCTGACAAATGGGCACGACGTCCTGTTTTGATAATTGGATTTAGTACTACAGCTGTATTAATGATATTTATTTATATAATATTCCAATTCGACCAAATTCCAGTCATACTTGATGGACTTAGTACTGGAAACATATTTGTTATTAGTTTCATGGTTCTTCTAGTAGTATTATTATTCTCAATGACTTCTCTAATTCCTGCACCGATGGCTTGGATTGTTGATATTATGGGAAAAGAGAATATGGGGAAAGCTATGTCATTACGGCAAGCACTTATTGCTATTGGTACTATAGTGGGTACTATAATTGGAGGGTATTTCATTGGGAGTTTTGGAATCCCGGGATTAATTTTAGTGATATTACTCTTTCTCTTAATTTCTACTGTAATAATCGTTTAAGAAAATGTTAGATATTTTTGTATCATGTCAAAAATCATTAATAATGGCATTTAAATTGGAAACACTATGGGTCAATGGTTTGGCAGTTCTGGTGTTAGGGGAACCTATGCAGATATTTCGCCTTCTTTCGGATTTAAATTGGGTATGGCCGTTGGAGAAACTTTTAAACTTGAAAAACCAACTTACATTGCCTCTGATATCAGAACAACTGGTGATCTTCTAAAATTTTGTTTTATGAGTGGTTTTTCAAGTGTTTCTGGTAATATTATTGACATTGGTCTAACCCCCACTCCTGTTCTATCTTTTATCTCGGATGTTAAAGACACTTTAGGAATTATGATAACAGCTTCACACAATCCACCTGGAAATAACGGATTTAAACTCTTTTGGAAAGGAGGGGAATGCAACGAAGCAGTTGAGGAACAAGTCGAAAACAAGATTCGATCATCGCGCATACCGGAAATTTACTACTCATCGAATCAATTGGACTGGAGTTCAGTGGGTACTGGATCTTTTATAGATCCAAAACCTATAATAAATAATTATATCGATCTATTAATGAAAAAATTAAAAATAAAGAACACTGATTATAAAGTAGTGATCGATTGTGCCAATAACGTACCCAATCTTGTGACTCCGTTCGCTTTGAAGAAATTGGGGTTTGATAAAATACTAGAAATAAACACCGCATTAGACGCTACATTTCCAGGACGACCAAGTGAACCTACAGCAGAGAACTTACAAGGCTTGATCTCAAGAGTTATTAGTGAAAGTGCTGATTTAGGAATTGCTCATGACGGAGATGGGGATAGATTCGCAATAATCGACGAAAAAGGAAATCTAATTAGTGCTACGACTCTCATTAACTTTTTTCTTGATCACTTGGATTATTCAATCGCCAAGAATAGAATAGTCTATCTCACAAGTGATTGTACGAGTGAAGCATCAACCATTGCGGATAAGCATGGAGCTCTTGTAAGAACAAGTCGTATTGGGAGGAATAGGGAGCATGTGAATGAACCTGGTGTCATTTTCCTAGCGGAACCAAATAAACTAGTATTTCTCGAACTAGGGAATTGGATTGATGGACTATATCCAGCTCTAAAACTACTTGAAAGCATTGGAACAAATAGCTTATCTTCCATAATGGAAAGATATGAAAAACGGAAAACTTTGAGAAAAGCATTCGTCTACAGTCAAAAAGATAAACAACAAATCCATAAATACATACAAAATTTATCCTCATTATGGTCTGATCAGGTTGAGAAAGTAATAGAGACTGATGGTTTGAAATTTTACTTAAAAGACAAATCAAGTGTCTTGATTAGGTTTTCCGGCACTGAACCCAAGATTAAATTCTATCTGGAATCAGATACAGATTCTATGAATACAAAACTACTAAAAAAATTAAAATCA
Source organism: Candidatus Hodarchaeota archaeon (assembly GCA_016840035.1). Taxonomy (GTDB): domain Archaea; phylum Asgardarchaeota; class Heimdallarchaeia; order Hodarchaeales; family Hodarchaeaceae; genus Hodarchaeum. The sequence continues at coordinate 5,017 of JAEOTC010000032.1, forward strand.
GAGCTTAATCTAGAAGGAAAGGGTCAAGACTGTTAAAAAAAATCTACCTAGTCATGTGGAGTGAATAAATTGAACAGAAAAAAAACTGGAGATATCAAAGGTGCAGATGTTGTATCCGATAAAGAGGGACGACAATATCATATAGGATTGGCTAAAGGAGACCTAGCTGAGAATATCGTCTTAGTAGGAGATCCATCCAGACCAAATATAGTTAAAGACCTCTTCTCCGAAATATATTTTGAAACACAGGTTAGAGAATTTCATACAATAACAGGGAGAGTGGGAGAAACCGATATCTCGATTATGAGTACGGGGATTGGACCAAGTAATATCGAGATTTGTATGGTCGAAATTATGCAAATTTGTAGTTCCCCAACAGTAATTCGAGCAGGGAGTTGTGGAGGGTTACAATTATATATCAATATTGGCGATTTAGTCATATCTACTGGTTCAGTTCGCTTTGAGGACACCAGTCTATATTTCGTACCAGAAGGTTACCCTGCAGTAGCTGATTGGGAAACAATTCTTGCATTGAGCGAAGCAGCAAAGAGGAGCAATCACACATATCACATTGGCCTTTCTGCATCAGGATCAGGGTTCTATGGGGCTCAGGGAAGAGATATTCCTGGATTACCAGTAAAGAATCCCAAAGCTATAAATTATTTAACACAAGTAAAAGTGCTAAATTTTGAGATGGAAGCTTCAACACTTTTCAATTTAGCCCAAATTTTCGGTTTTCGATCAGGTATGGTATGTACGGTATTTGCAAATCGGATAACAAGTGAATTCATAACTAATGAATTTAAACATGATGCTGAGGTCAATTGTGTAAAAACAGCAATTAATGGACTGAAAATCCTTGAAAAAATGGA
>JAEOTC010000033.1 GCA_016840035.1 Candidatus Hodarchaeota archaeon
CCAAGACCACTTTTGAACGTTCCCGATGTAGCTTTTCTAGATAGACCTTTAAGATGAGAGAACTCTTTTTGAAAAGCTTGTGTGTCAATTGTGATGTTCTTTTCCTTCGCGATCTCTAATGTCATTTCTAGAGGAAAACCGAAGGAAGTGAATAATAGAAATGCATCTTGACCTGTGAGTGTTCCAGTTTCAGTTAAAATTTTTCCTAAGCGTTTTAATCCTCTTCTAAGAGTTGTAGAAAATTTCTTTTCCTCTTGAGTTAAATTATCAATTATGAAGTCCTTGTTTCTTTCAAGTTCAGGATAGGTATCAGAGTAGGATTTAATTACTATTTCCGCAAGTACTGGTAGAAACCGTTGCTTGATATTCAGTAAATTACCTTGACGAATTATCCCTCGAATGAATCTCCGAAGAACATATCCTTGGCCTAGGTTTGAAGGTGCTATGCTTTTATCATCACCAAGAATGAAGGTTGCAGATCTAATGTGATCAGAGATAATATTAATCGATTTTAGCTGCTCCTTTGTTGGCTCTTCTCTAATTTTTGCGAATCGTTTGATACGATCAGAAATGGGTTGAATTGTATCTATTTCGTGAATATTCTTTGCTCCATTAAGAACAGCCACTGTCCTCTCTATACCCATACCAGTATCCACATTGTGTTGAGATAATTTTTCAAAAGAACCATCAGCAAGTTTATTATAACTCATGAAGACATCGTTCCAAATTTCAAAGTATTTTCCACAGTGACAACCCGGACGGCACTCTTTTGAACAAGGTTCTCTACCCGTATCAAAAAACATTTCGGTATCTGGACCACATGGACCAGTAGCTAGTCCCCACCAATTATCTTCTCGTGGTAATAGATAAATTCGGTCTTCTGGGACCCCTAATGACTTCCAAATTTCGTACGACTCTGTATCCCTAGGCATTTCATCATCCCCAGCAAATACCGTAACCGAAAGTCGTTCTGGATCAATACCTAGCCAATCTGGTGACGTGAGAAATTCCCAACTCATTGAAATGGCTTCTTTTTTAAAATAATCCCCTAATGACCAATTACCTAACATTTCAAAGAATGTCAAGTGAGTAGGATCTCCTACTTCTTCAATATCACCAGTACGGATACATTTCTGACTGTTAGTAAGCCTCTTCCCTGAAGGATGAGGATCCCCTTTAAAGAACGGTTGGAGTGGATGCATCCCTGCAGTCGTGAAGAGAACGGTTGGATCATTTTCTGGAAATATTGATGCAGATGGGATTATTACGTGACCTTTTTGTCGAAAAAATTCAAGGTATTTCTCTCTAAGTTCATTTGAGTTCATATTTCCACTACCTAGAAGGGATTATTCCATTTTTTCTCTTTTCATGTAGCTTTGGCGTTTTTACGGTACCAAATTGAGAAATCAATTAAGGTAGATACATTACACCTTAATTGTGGTTATTAGAAATATCTAAGTCACGATTTTTTAATGATAATGATGACCAAAGGTTATTCACTTGTAAAGGATGGATGATAAGATGAAAAGAGTTTTTCACCAAAATCGCTAAGAAGGTTCAGGATTGAATCCTTAAGAAATGATCCTTCTCCTTGAGAGTTTATAGCATAAGGAATAAGTTGATTAATAATAGATTGTGTTGGGGAGTCAAGCTCAGTTAATTCATATCTCAGATGGTTATTTTTCTTAAGATCTTCAATTACAAGGTTTTGTAAGACTTCTTTTGAAAAATTCTGTTTTTTCTGACGTTTGAATTCATTCAAGTGAATAGAGGATATTACCTCCATATATCTTCCAATTTCTTTAGCAGAATTTCCCCAATACGAGATAATTATTGCATTGTGATTACTGGCAATATCTGTGAGATTATTTAGAGACTCTCCCCTTTCTAAAAACTCCAATCGAAAATTATTTATTGAAAAATTAACTGGGTCATAATTCCCTACCGTTTTTAACCAATCAAGTAAATAATCCTCTGCCTTAATTTCATCTTTTTTCTTCCCAACTGGACGAGATTTTTTATTTTGAAATACATCCAAGATAGTTTGATCGATTTGCGTAATTCCGTCAGGTTGTGAAATGAAACGATTTGATGAAACTGTATCATGTCCAACTAACTTGCTCTGCACGTACTTATGCAAAATGAGAGGATTTAAGGTATTATCCTCTTTTGTTAGGTTAGTAATAGATTCCCTAATACGAGGATCTTCTAGAAGAGCTCCCGATAATCCCGAAAACCCATTTTTAAACTCCTCCCTCCAGAATTGGTTTGGTTTTGTTAATAGTGGACCAAATCTTGAAGTTGTAGCATCGGAGTATCGATACATAATCGGTTTTTGTTGGATTAAACAAGAGTGAGACGCCCTTAGTAAAGAATTTGCCAGTTCCTCCGTCGTAATCCTTTCCCTAATTAGATCCCACCAATTAGATAGTTCATCACATTTCTCTTCCCTATAATCAACAATCGATTGTAACTCAAGAAAAAGTGGCTTAAACAGAGAAACTGAATTATCTAAAAGATAAATATCAAATTTTTCCACAATCTCGATGTTGAGAGGTGATTCAGAGATTTTTAAACCTTTGTAGTACTCATTTATCGTATGCAGAACTGGTCGTGTCTCATCTATTTGTTTTATTGACCTTTTCTCTTGAGACCATAGTTCCTCAATGAACTTATCAACTATTTCTGGTTCTATTTTTAATCTATATGCTTGTTGGAAAACTTTACCTGTTGGAACATTATTCTTCGTAAATAGAGAATCAAGGATTGCACTTTTAGTTGAATAAGGCTCTTTATTCTTGTCTTGATTACTCTCAGTTTGAAATCTAACTTCTTGAAAAAAATCTGAATTTACAAATCTTTTTTCTGCAGAATTATTCTTAAATGCGAGGCCTTCCGGATTCCATGCACTATTTTTATTCCTAATAAACCACTTTTCTTGATTTTCAGTATTGGGGTTTTCTATTTTAACTTCAACTAAAGGATTCTTACCCTCTATGTTTCCTCGGAATTTTAGCCACTCTACTATTAAAGTTGTCGTCTTCATATTAGGATATCGCTTAAGAGTTGAATCGAAAAGTTTTTTTGCTTCCTTACTTTCATCCTTCATTCTTATGTATGGATACTCAGTATTATTATAGATACATAATAAGGGAGGCACACTGCTAATTTGTATTTCATTGTAAATTGTCCACATATCACGAGTAGGTTTTATATTAGATTTGACATGCTTATTCCATTCTTTTACAAATTTTTGCTGCGTATTTGTAGATTTAGGATTGTAGGAATTTATATCGAGTCCAATAGCACTCAATGTTTTTTTCAGATCGTTTTCAAAACTCTTGGGTATTTTCAGGAATTCCTTCTTAGGACCTTTATCTGATTTTGTTATCCCTTTTTTTTGTTTAGAGGGTTGAATATTCTCATTTATTGATAATGGAAAAACTTTAATTGGATTTTTCTTCATGAATTCAACAGTTGGATTATATCCACCTTTTGCTAGACCATTCTTTCCTATTCTGTTGAGACTATGATAATATTTCCAAAAAGAACCTATCATTGCATAATCTATAGTTTCTTTGTTAAATATTGATTTTAGAGGTCTGATATCAGGTCGATTTTTGGAGTTAAGTTTAATATCTCTCCTAAAAGTAGTTTGAAATTCTGTCCATATTTGTTTCATAGCTTTCTCATATCTATATCGCGTAACTTCGTGAAAATCCGATGTTTTTGGTCTTCCATCGAAAAGAGTATCTAAAATACCTTTTATTGCACGACCATGTGATTCTCTTTTTGTAGGAGAAAATGTGTTCCATTTACGACCATTTTTAATACACCATACTCTCTTCATATCTTGAGGGAGGTCAGAGATACGGTTACCAGATAAATCAAGTAGAAATAATTTCCGAGTACGGTTTGATTTATTTTCATCGAAACCTGAAAACCAATATCGTTGCCACTCTAATCTGAATCCGCTGGCTTTCTGGTTCTCTACAAGAGTATTGAATAGAGTCCTATTTAAAAGATATAATACCTTCTGATTCTCTCTATGGATAAATGCCAAGTTTGGGCAGCTAGAACTTATCTCAATTATTCTCTCAAAACTTTTCGGTTTAATTAACCCCGTATTCTCTAATTGGTGATTTACATCTTTGATTAATCGATCAATGATCTCTTGATTGCGTACAGCCGCATTTCTTGTTTCAATATCTGTTAATTGGTTTGAATTCTTCTCTTTTTCAATGATTTCTACATTTTTTACCTCTTCTTGATTTTTGAAGGATTCAGATGAAGTGAAATTTGAATTTCTATACTTTTCTGAACTTTTCTCTTCGTTTGAGACATGAGAAGTTATTATCGTATCTTCGACGCTTGCTAAATCGGTTCTTTGACTGAAAGATCTTTCCCAGGGTTTTTCTAATGAGTCTTGGTTATTAAACTCTGTCTCATTTTCCCATTTCTCTACTTGAGTAGAGATCAAATTCCCCTCCTCATTTTTTTCTTCAAAATTCTTTAGAGAGGGTTCCAGATTATTAGTAAGCTGATGTTTCGATTCCTCACTCTCTATTACAATCTGGTCACGATATGGACCTTCAGAAAGTAATTCCTTCTCTAATAGTTCAATTTTTCTTTCCCATTGTCTTTTTTTTTCTTCCCGCTCTTCTTCGCGTTTCTCTCGAATTTTCTCATCGTACAATTTAGGTTTCCTCAAAGATCAAGATTGGCAACATGTAACTAACCTTGATTGCTTCTTGGACTTATAAATTCCAAAAATTGCTAAAGAAAAAAAGGGGGATTTACGATTCAATGTTAATTGAGACAATTCTCGATTTTCCTTGAGGATCTTGGATTGTCCATTCTTTCTTAAATCCCTTTTTTACCGTGGAGAAATCTAAGCTCGTAGCTAGTACTTCTTCTTTAATTAAGGGTGTATAATC
>JAEOTC010000163.1 GCA_016840035.1 Candidatus Hodarchaeota archaeon
TCAATTATCGCTACCCGATCTGAAAGTCGATCAGCTTCCTCCATAAAATGGGTGGTTAAAATTACGGTTTTTCCCTGTTTAGGCAAATTTTGAATATATTCCCAAACAACAACACGGGATTGAGGATCCAAACCAGGAGTTGGTTCATCGCACAGGACGACCTCAGGGTCATGAACCAAACCCATAATCAAATTTAACCGTCGCTTCAACCCTCCAGATAAGTTCTTTGCCAATGCCTTCCGTTTCTCTTCTAATCCCATGTCTCGTATTAATTTATTAATAGTCTCTTTTGCAGTATCCTGATCTATTCGATAAGCATTTGCAATAAACCATAAATTCTCTTCCACCGTTAACTCCAGATACAGAGAAACTTCTTGGGGGATGATCCCAAGTTTTTCTTTAATGAAGTTTTGATTTTGCTTCTCTTTGGGATCTTTTCCTAAAATTATTACATTACCTGCAGATGGATTAAGCAGACCTACCATCATTCGTAAGCTTGTGGTTTTTCCAGCCCCGTTAGGCCCTAGAAATCCGAAAATTTCCCCCTTCTTAACTTGAAGTGAAACCCCTTGTACTGCTTTTACTTTATTTTCCCCTTTACCAAAGGTTTTTCTTAGATCTGTAACCTCAATCGCAAATTGTGGTTCAACAACCATTGTTCTCACAAAGCATTAATTTTCTAAGTGAGTTCAAAAAATATCTTCTAGGGTCATTTGTAATAATGTACACTTTTTTCAAATTTCAAAAAAAAAAAGTGAAATCTATTTCCTCATGCGGTGTCAAAGATGATTATCTAACCATTCTTTAAGATCAGTTAAGACAATTTCACGATCAGCCTCTAATTCATTGTATACTTCGTGAAATAATCCATCATAGATTTTAACTGTGGAATCCTCAGAGGTAATTTTTTCAGCCAGTACCTCAGTCTTGATTATTAATGGATCCTTCTCACCTTTTTGTATTAAAAGAGGTATGTTAATTTTACCAATTTCAGATTGCACTATCTTTAATCCCCTAAAGATCTCTGCTCCTAATCGAGTAGTCACTTTATCCAATACGTATGGATCATTATTGTATGCTTCTTTTACTGCGGGATCACGAGACACCCCATCAGATAGTTCATTTTTCACCGTCATTTTTGGTAATATTTTTGACATTGTCCTAGCTAGCATTATCGTAAACCAATTTACACCTTCTCCGACCGCAGATCCCGTTCCAGATAATATCAAACCTTTGAAATCTTCAGGAAATTGAGCAATATAAAGAATTGAAATCAATGAACCCATTGAATGTCCAAGTAGGAATAACGGGGTAGTGGAATCTTCTTTCTCTTTAATAAGTTTTGTAAATTCCCTTTGGTCTTCTACGAATTCTTCAATCGATTTCACAAATCCTCGTGCTCCATCAGATTTTCCATGGCCCCGATGATCATCCCCATAAATGAGATATCCTTCGGGCACCAATTTGTTAACAACATTCACATATCGACCTGCATGTTCCGCTAATCCGTGAACAATTTGTACAATACCCTTGGGGGTACCCTCGGGTCTCCATACCTGATAAACAATGTTTATGCCATCACGAGTGGTGAAACTTTTCTCTTCATGCTTCATTCTGTCCAGACCTTCTAGTTGGTTTAGTATCGATATATAAAGAGATATTTTTAAGAATTTATTTATCAAAAAGTTCCAGAATGATAATGTATTCTCCTCTATTGGGGGAATTTAAATTCAGGAATGTGTATAGAGGGATATTACTCAAAAGTTATGATCGAATGATTAATGTACGAAGTAACTGGAGAATCAACGTTATTCCTACGAACTTCTGAGCTTTCGTAGTGATGTGGAAAACCTCCCACCAGGGCATGTACTTCGTATAGCACAGACAGGACATACATTCCAAAGAAATAATCCGGCATAAACTGAAATAAAGATTATATATCCAACAGAATACAGTACATCTTCACCATTTAGGAAAATCAGTGGAAATACTATCAATCCAACTAAACAAAGACTCCCAAATGTGGCAAAGATCTCGAATCGTCTTTTTGATTTCTTCATTTTCCTTATTAATCGGAGATTTGCAATACGACTGGCTGGAATGATTCCAGCTACAGCTGGGCAGAATCCATCAGTATATGGACATTCCTGATAAGCACAACAATAGGATTGAAAGAAATTAGCTCCTATCCAAAAAGCAGTGTAAATGATGCTTAGAAACGGATGGATAAAAAACAAAAATACCCCAACTACGAACATCAAGAACAATAGTGGTATAGTAAGAGCTAAATACGTTTTTTTCCTATTAAATGGAACACACGTATTATCTAGATCTAGTGAGGTCGTCATTTAAATCGAAACTTCCTACATCTCATTTATTCTAGAGGTGGTAACTCAATTTAAAAATGGATATCCAATACTGCAGGGGAGGAAGGATATACTTGATTTAAATTCCTTAAAATTTGGTTTAGATGTTGTGTGATAGTCTTTTCATTCAGCTTATATGGGCACCATGCCAAAAACAAGGCACTTTCTGTATTCAGATCAATAGTTGTCCTTTTCGCAGGACCATATAGAAGACTTGCGAGAATTCCTTGATCATCTTTAAGTACGATATCATCTTTCTTCAATACTTGCGTTTTTCCGTTTATCTTTAGATACCGTTCATTTCCTTCTGTAACGTCAAATTCCAAATTTCCTTGAATCTCATCCATATTATGACCTGAAGTAAGGACACGATTTCCCAATTCAGCAAGAAACATACTATCTACTAATACAGATACTTGGGGAAGTCTTCCTCCTTTCGCAATCGTTTTTATTTGATATTCAACTGGATAAGTCTTTCCCCATCTCTTAAAGAATTGGTTGTAATAATTAATCATATCATCTTGTTTTGGGTTTATTATCCCTTTTTGGAGTTCAGTCTCGAGTTGTCTTTTTTTCTCTTCAATAAAATCATTTTTCTTATTATTAGAACCTATTTTCATAATTAAACTACCAATAATGGCCGTAGAATATGTCGATCTCATCCTAGAGGAAAAATTTATGCTGAGATTACTTTTCTTTGTCATCATCATTCCCTAATTACCATTTAAATTTCGTTAGAAGATGAATTCTTTTTAATTACCTTGTTTATCGTTTTTAAAAAGTCTGGAAAAACCTGGATACGGTTTCAAAGGAATTAAATCAAAAATTATCAATCCTTCCTTCACAAAGGGTAAGGTTTGAAGATATTTTTCAGCTTGTTCGAGATTATCACATTCTAAAACAAGTACTGAACATGTTTTGTCAGCACGAAAATATAATTCGCGAAGAATTCCTTCTTGATATAATTTCCAAGCAGTTTTCGCCTCTAAATCAGCATACTCTCTAAATTTTTTTGGTGTACTTTCAGGAAGTTCCTTTTCTATTGCAATGATCTTCATTTCGGTCTTAACCTCCATTTTCCTTTTAACTTAGACATCTAAATTCGATTTGAAGCTTTCTATACTCTTTAATATCTCCGAAATGTCCAGCTTTTAATACTCAACTGAACTCTGGAAGACATAACAACGAAGGAAGAAAAGAATTGTTCATCCAGATTAAAGAATTCAGCGCAACTCGAGTAATGGCTTCGACTTTAGGTGTTCTCGTGGGAGTTTTTGGTATGGAACATGGTTTGTTCGAAATTCTCCAAGGAAATACACCTCCTACAGAAGCACCATTGGGATTGGAAATCGATACTCTTGGTTTTGGTTATATTATTGATGCTATTGGTCCCAATCACGAACTCTGGCCTGGGGCAAGTGAACCTGCTTTTACCATTGTCCCCAGTTTCTTAATTACAGGGATTCTTGCAGTTTTTGTGGGATTCCTTGTACTGATTTGGTCACTTTTTTTTGTAGAAAAGAAACACGGGGCACGAATTCTCTTTTTTCTATGTATTGTGCTATTCTTAGTAGGAGGAGGATCTCCTCCAATAACAAACGGGCTAATAGCAACCTTTATGGCCACTAGGATCAATAAGTCACTACTTTGGTGGCGTACTCAAGTTTCAGCACGAAAGAGAAGAATAATTGCTAGCTTGTGGCCATATTCTATGATTATTTGTGTATTGATCTCCCTCTTAGGTGTAGAGATTGCCATATTTGGGTTTCCATTTTCTAATTTCCTTAATATTAATCAAATGACCGTTTTATTATTAACTATTGGCAATTTCACCACATTAATTATAATTGCAACCGTAGTGACTGCCTTTCTGTTCGACACAGAACAACTTGGTAAAAGTAGACTAGATTACAGAAAAAGTTGAAGAAGTAATTGTCCATAAATTTATTTTGTTGTAATAAAAGAAAAGGTTCCTTTCCCTCCCATATTCAAATTATTAGATTTCATTGAAATACTAAGTCTGGATCTACACCATTTAAGACAATAGTTGCCTCATAGTTCAAGTATTCTAGAATCTTGATAAGATCTTTGATGTCACCTTCAGAGGTTACTTTTTCTGATTCTACAGACATTTTTCTTCCGTCTTATATTATCATCTGAAGGTTTATAAACCTAGTCACTGGGGCAGAAGAAAATAGGACCCTAACTTCAGCTAGCAATAATTTTCGGAAAGTTCTAATTGAATCAATCCATTCAAGAAGAGAATGATTGAAGAGATTTTTGACAGTTTATACTCCTAGCAAAGATAAAATGGGAAGAGAAACTTCTTCTCCCATTATTTTTTACGCTTTACCCAGATAGTAACAATAATGCCAACTATTAACAGTAGCCCTTGAAAACCAGGAGTACTACCGTCAGTTACTGTTGTTGGTTCATCTTGTGTTGTTAAAGAGTCCGTATTTTGTGGTGTTGAAGTTATCATGATTATCGATGATCCCCGAGCACTGTGGTATGAATGGAAGTTGTCATCTGCGCCATATGCCCAAATTACTGCGATCTCTCCATTACTTGGGAAACTATTATCATAATCTAGGTCACCTGTCGAGAGAAGACGAGTAATTTCAATTGTGGTACTAGTGGTGTTTTCCGAACCGTTATAGGAGAGAAAATCAAAAGTCCCTCCAATTTCAGTATCAGGTGGATGGTTATCCCCTGTTGAACTCAATGAAAATGCATCATAAACAACCACAGTCCCATTATCTTCTACCCAACCATATATCATATCAGCATCTTTCATTCGTGATGAGGGTTTTATCCCAAGTGAAACCCAACCAGTAGTTTTTGCTTCAATTCCAATTGAAATACTCGTACTATCTGTAACCTCCCAATAAAGCTTGTAATTAGTACCAAAAGATTTTGAAGAGCTATATTCTCCAGAAGTGATGACACCGTTAATTATAGGAGATTGCTCTATAGCAAAATTAACTGATACTCCACGCGCTATTTGAAATCCCGCTAAAATTAGACTAAAAAATAATAAAATAGATGCAAATCGAAAGGATTTTTTCTTCAACAAGTAGATTTTCTCCTTTTTATATTATAATCACCCCTTAGAAACGTCATTTAAAGAGAATGTTCGAAATATTTCGAAGTATTCCAGTCAAAAGCTAATAACCTTTTTCTTCATTCAAGAGTATAATCGCCCCTTGGAGACTTTCACAATCAAATTATCCCAACTATTCGAAATTAATACACGAGTATGGCTATACTCACTTCAAGAGAAACTTGATGAAAAAATAACTCTTAGAACGGTACCTACTGAATTTTGGAGCGAAATAATAGAATCAGGATTCAATTGGATTTGGTTAATGGGAGTTTGGAAACATTCACCACTTTCCCAGGAAGAGTTGAGAAAACATCCAGGCCTTGTTAAAGAAATCACTAATGCTCTACCAACTTGGAAACCAGAAGATGTAATAGGGTCTCCTTATTCAATTATAGATTACACAATTAATCCTGTGATTGGAACTCAAGAGGATCTTGGGATCGTCAGAAAAACAATCAACGATTTAGGCGGGAGATTAATACTTGATTTTGTACCAAATCACTTTGGTATAGCCTCGCAGCTTCCTATTACAAATCCAGAGTATTTTATAACAACTAAAGATGCTCCAAAAGATACTTCTCTTTTTTCCCAGATCGATACTAATAAAGGATTGCAATGGATAGCATATGGAAAAGATCCTTATTTTCCTCCATGGACCGACACATTCCAATTAAGCTACTTTAATCCAAAAACACGTGAATACTTGATCAGTGTATTGATGAACATTGCACAAATTTGTGACGGCATTCGTTGCGATATGGCGATGTTATGTCTTAATGATATTTTTCAACGAACTTGGGGATTCCACAATCAGAAAAAAGAGCGCGATGAGTCAGTAACAATAGAATTTTGGCCTGAAGCAATAAAAACCGTTAAAGCAAGCTATCCTAACTTTAAGTTCATAGCTGAAGTATATTGGAATCTGGGTGAGAGATTACAACAAATGGGATTTGATTATACATATGATAAGGATCTCTACGACTTACTGGAATCAGGAACACCTAAATCTATTCAAGAGTATTTGCGTAAAGACATTTCATTCTTAGAGAAGACAGTTAGTTTTATTGAGAATCATGATGAAAAGAGAGCGCTTGAGGTTTTTGGATTCGAAAAGTCGATTGCAGCGGCAATAATTACTGGTACCCTCCCCGGTTTGAGTTTATATCATCAAGGGCAACTAGAGGGTCAAGAAATAAAAATTCCTGTCCAGTTAAGACAAAAACTACTGGAAAATCCTGATTCGTCCGTTCAAACGGCATACAATCGAATTTTAAAGTTTACCAAACTGATTCGTGATCGATTCAATAATTGGACCCTTGTATCGTCAACCAATTCCAATCTCTTAGCGTGGCAATGGGACTGTAATAATTTAAGTGATTTTGCACTTGTAATTGTCAACTATTCATTGTCTTCTGCGAGTGGAAATATTCTTGTTCCGAACCATCCCGTATATCAGGAGAACGATACGATAAGGTTCAACGATGTATTTGAAAATAGGAGTTATAAGAGAACTACCAAAGATTTGGTTAATTTTGGTTTATATGTTGATCTTCCCCCATTTAAAAGTCACCTCTTTCATATTATAGAAATGAAGGATTAAAACTGACCAACAGGGGCGCTTTGGTATATCTCGTAGATATTTTTCAGACCTTCAATTAATAGATGATCTAAGGCACTTCTTGAGTAAATGGTCCCATCTCGAATCACTCCCATGAAATTATCTATCATTATCCGAAATCTTGGAGCTAATCCTTCAGTTTGCTCATAGACTTGTGTTCTCGCATCTATCAATCGTTTTTTGAGATTTAAACCCGTAATTTCCACGATGTCTCCCGAAAGATCGTCAATTAATGTATTTATAATTGTGAGAATTTTGGATTTATCATCCTCTGAAGGACAGATTATTTGGGAACGAATTTTGGATAATTCTTGTTGAATGGTTCTTTCAGAGATAACTGGAGCTTCAATTTCTTTATTAGGAATTCTCAATTCAGAATTAATCTCCTGAATTGCAGTTTGTAAATTTAAAATCGTTCCCTCAAGTGTATTCATCCCATGGGTTAATTGTGATTCAAAATATTCTTGATATTTACTTATCGATTTAGAAATATTTCTCACTTCATTTGTTAATGATGAGATTGCTTCATGTAGATCGCCAAGGGAATCTGATGATTCATTTTCTAGTTTATCTTGGGGCAATTGAGTAACTGTAACCATTAATTGGTCAATTTTTTCTAATCTAGCAACTTGTGCATTCTCCAGAGCTTTTAAATTCTCCTCGGTTTTCGAAAGATCATCTAATTTTTCATTAACACTCCGTAACACACTTGATGTATTACGATTACTCATACGGATCCATTCAATGAAATTTTCTATTGTTTCTTCAATGGTTTTTCCGGGATTTAGTTTTGGGTCGTAGGGTTTCATTTTTTGATTCCACTGGATTGGATTTTAGACTAACAATAAATAGAATGAAATAGGGATTTCGAGTTTTCCATCTATCTAGTTATCGCATTACGAGGAGTACATTAATTTCTTAAATTCATTCGGAAATTAATAAGGAAACAATTGTAAATTAATACTCCTTAGACTTACTTAACCAATTTAATAGTTATAAGTAAGAGAATATCCTTACTCGTTAATAAATCCGAGTTAAAACAAGTAAAAATCCTCCCAATCCGAGAAACATTGTTCCTGCGATGAGAAGATAGATACCCACTCCAACACTTAAGGAGACTATTCCACCTATAATAAGGAAGGTTCCTATTGCAAGTGAAAGGATGCCATTACGAAGATTTTTTCTTCTAATATCTCCCCGGGAATGAGTTGTCGATACTGCTCTTTTAACAATGTCATCTAATTCTTCTTTGGAAAGTTCGTAAGGATTCGGTTCAGAAGAGGTATCACTTGAGGAAATTGTCGATGATCTTGAAATCTCAGGTTCAGAGTAAGATGGGGAGGTAGGGGTTGATTTTCCTCTTGAACCCCTAAGTAAATAAGTTCCAATCCCAATAACGGTAATTATACCAAGAATTGCTAGGAATGGCAATAACTGATCAATCAAGGAAGATGAAGGAGAATCTACATCCAGTTGGAGGTTTTTTCCTGTCATTTCTACATCAGGGCCTGTTCCGAAAGAAAATAAATGACAATCGATTTCCAGATAAGTTATGCCCTCGTCATCATCCTCATTTAGAAAAACAAAGGCCCAAGGGGTGTCAGAATCAATTCCATAAAATGTTTCAAAAATAGTCATACTTGGCCCTTCATAGAGTACATACGAAGAAATCGAATATGACTCGGAAAAAGCCCACGAATCATACGATGAATTCGTCATAGCAGTCGCTTTGATGTCTATATCTGGATTATCACCAGTGAAGAAGTAATCAAATTCATAGCTACTGTCGACATCATCGTTTGTCCAAATAACATAATATTCACCATATGAAAGTGAACCCGACCATGTTATTCTGGTATATTCGGAGGAAGAAGTTTTATATCGTAAATTAGTCTCGTTGGAGTAGTTATTACTTGAGCTATTAATCACTAAATTTTCTTGAACAAGTAGTATTCCAACTGGGATTATTGATAGTAAAAGTAATGTAGTGAGTACAATTGAGTTGAAGCAAAATCTTCTCTTCTTTAAACGGTCTAAACCAATTATTACCATTTTATTTTCCTCCCGATTTATCCTACTTATCATCTTTAAATCTTTTTTGAATGAATTTCTGATAGGATGGAAGTATATCTCTCGAATTCTTCGTTATTCAGATAACTACTAAGTTTTACCAAAGTTGGAGGATTGGTTTATAATTATCCCTTCTGAGAAGCTAAATCATGGTACATGATACTTCAAAACAATGGATATTGCCTGAACGGGCATTCGGTGAATGTTTCGGCTGTGGACCACAGAATGCAAAAGGATTAAAACTACGATTTTGGTACACAAAGGAAGGATGCATCAGCAATCACAAAATACCAAACGAATATTGTGGATTCACAGGATTGGCTCATGGAGGTATAATAGCAACCCTCCTTGATGAAGTGGCTGCATGGACAGTGATCACACAACTATATCGCATCGGTATTACCCTTCAAGCCACAGTAAATTATATTAAACCTGTACCAACAGAGGAAGAGATTATAATCAAGGGAGAGATAGAGAAGCATAAAGAAAATCGCGTAACAACACTTTCTAAGATACTTTCAAAAGATAATATCATTCTAGCTGAAGCAAAAAGTAAATGGTTACTTCCTGAAGATGCAATGTTACAGAAAATTACTGGGCTCGATTCAAAAGCTTTAAATCAAGTAAGAGACGAAGTAATTACTCCAATTAGGAAGATGCAATCCGAATTTCA
>JAEOTC010000164.1 GCA_016840035.1 Candidatus Hodarchaeota archaeon
TAGGACTTACCATCGAAGATGCTGAATTTATTAAAGCAATTCAGTCATTGGTAAATAAGGGTCTAATAATGGAGCTGGAGACGAAACCTAAGTCTTACGTTATAACCTCAGAAGGGAAGGAATTCATTTAGACTGACTACATTGAAGTTAAGATTTTCATATTAATAATTCCCTTTGCAAAAACCTGACTATTGTACAAGAATTGACTAAATCCGTAACTTTCGATTGAATATCGCAGTTCTCGGGCAGTATTCTGTAAAATCTTTTTCGGACGCATGTAAAATCGTTTATAGGCATTTTTAGTTAATGTTTTCATCTCATCCCTTGTAAGTCCTGACAATTCGGTAATTGGATAGAATAAGTTATACTTAGAATAATCCTGTTCCTTGATCTTACCTTGAGCAAGCATACTTTCATAGAATTCAGTTCCTGGATATGGAGTAGCTAAGGTAAATAGGGCTAATGAAGGGTCAAGACGCTTTATTATCCAATTAACCGTTGATTCAATGGTTTCTTTTGTTTCACCAGGAAACCCAAACGAAACAGAGGCTAGAGAATCCATACGAGATTTTTTAATATTGTCAAAATATCTTTCTATTTGGTTTAATGTCGTTTTTTTATGAATTTGGTCTAATATTACCTGATTTCCAGACTCTACTCCAACAAAAACCAGTCTACAACCAGCTCTTCGCATTAGGGTGAGTAGTTCAAGATCACCCTTGTCAGCACGAGTAGTAGCTCCCCAATAAATATCTTTAATTTTGGAAAGTTCGACGGATAGTTTCTTTACTCTTCTATTTGAGAGAAAAAATAAGTCATCAACGAAAGCAGTTGCTTTTATGTTCATTTGTTCTCTCAAGAATTGAGTTTCTTCTGCAATCTTTTCTGGGGATCTGGGACGCCATTTAGCACCATAAAATGCGGAAACACTACAAAAATCGCATGAATACGGACATCCTCGACTGGTAATTATTGATGTAGCTGGGAAGGATGACCCAAATATCTTGTATCGATCCATAGGAAGCAAATGACGAGCTGGCAATGGCAAGGAGTCTAAGTCTGGAATTAATGGAGCTGGAGGATTATGTTGAGGGGAATCTTTCATGTAAGATATTCCTTGAATATTTGTCCAATCCTGTCCATTTTCATATTTTTGAACAAATTCCAAGGTTGGAAATTCCGCTTCTCCTCGAAATAAAAGATCTACGTTTCCTTTTCCGAGGAGTAGGCTTTCATCTGGCATAGCTGTGGGATGATACCCTCCTAAAGCCACGATAGGTACTTTTTCTTCCTTAGCAATTTGTGCAGCGTGTAAGGCATTCATAAAATTTGGTGTGAGTGTTTGAATTCCAACGAAATCAGGACCATAACGTTTCAGATACCTCCGATAATCATTTGGAGATAAATCATAGGCTTGGGAATCAAGGATCTTAATTTTGGAAAACCCATGATCCTCCAATACTGCTGCAATGTATCCTAATCCAAGAGGTGGAGCAGTAAAGTTGAGGAAAGCAAGTTGATATTTTGAAATCGATTTTTCCTGAATCGATGGAGGAACTAGAAGAAGAATTTTCACTCTAACATCAGGAAGAGTCTTTATCATGGGAGAAATATAATAATATGTTTACATCGTTTACAAGTTGAATCCTAATTACAAAATTATGACGGAGTAGTTAATTATTGTTTACTTCATATATTATTTCCCGTAACATATTAATAAATAGGGTGTTTGAAGGGAAATCGCCGATCTAGAAAATGATTATCACCTAGGTACCCAGATTTTTTAGAAAAGCACGAAAATATTTCTTTATTCAGTATTAGAGAATTATTCAAGATTCTAAATCAACAGTGAAGTGGAATAAAATGTTTGAAGAACCAATGACTCATTTGGGACTATTTTTGATTGCAGGACTAGCAAGTCCTATTGCCATTAAAGTAATTCAGTATCTTTTAGCTCCAAGCATTCCACGATTAAAGCAAGCATCAACTACATATGAGTGCGGAGAAAAGCCAATTGGTTCGGCACAAATTAGATTCAATGTTCAATTCTTTACGTTTGCTGTTGTGTTTGTGGTCTTTGATATTCTCACAGTTCTTTTCTTTCTCTGGGCCTACTCATTCCGATTAGTAACGGATTTAACTCCTCTTCTTCTAGTCATGGGAATATTCTCAGCGTTAATACTGTTTGGTGTGTTTTTCTGGATAAAAAAAGGAACCTTGTCGTGGGTGTAAACGATGGCTGATTATGATGAATTAAAGGCTCTTGGTGAGCTTGAAATCTACGAACCAATGCCTAATGTTGTTTTGACTAAATCACGTGGTTTTGTCACAGTGGTTGCAAACTGGCTTAGAAATTGGTCTCAAAGATGTAGTCTTTACCCTGTTTATTTAGGTATGAAATGCTGTGCAATCGAAATGGGAGCGACCGCTGCTGGAAGGTATGATACGCAGCGAATTGGGGTATTATTCAGAGCAAGTCCACGACATTGTGATGTACTATGGATCAATGGTCCTGTTAGTGTTAAATTTGCTTCACGATTGCGAGATGTTTATGATCAAATGCCAAGTCCAAAGTGGGTACTCGCGACAGGGGAGTGTGCAATTAGTGGTGGTCCATTTTGGCAAGCACCAACCATTCTAGAAGGTGTTGATCAAGTAATACCCGTTGATGTATATGTTCCTGGATGTCCTCCTCGTCCCGAGGCGATGTGGGCGGGAATTCATCGTTTACAAGAAAAAATTAAAGCAGATGGTATATTTGTGCCAGAACCTCTGCTTGAAGAAGCCCCGGAATTTTATGAGCGTGATCCTGCTCCCGTTGACCATCGAATACGTGTAACTAAACCACAAAAGGAAGTGTAATTTTGGCAGATTCACAAGCTCATCTAATAGCTCTAAAAGATAAGCACATCAACTTACTTCTTCACTCCGAGATGCTTGAAGAAACCAGAATAAAGATTCAGGTATCTGCAGAGAAGTTACCAGAAATAATGAAGTTTATAGCAAATGAGCTTAAATTCCCCTCCTTAGAATCAATTACAGGAGTTGATTGGGAAACTCATTTTGAGGTTGTATATCATATTGATAGATGGGATGGAGATCCAACTGTTATTCAAGTTCACGTAAAATTAGAAAACAGAGATAAACCAGAAATTCCTTCAATTACATCAATCTGGGCCTCTGCTAATTGGCATGAACGTGAACTTTTTGATTTATACGGGATTTATGTCTCAGATCATCCAAATCTGAAACGAATCCTCCTTCCTGAAGATTGGGATGAGTATGAACACAAGGATCCCTCTGTGCTATATCCAATGCGGAGAAGTTACAAATTACCAGAAAAACCTTTTTCATATAAACCGCAACCTAAGAAGTAAAATAGAGGTTATACATAATGAGTGAACAAATGATTATCCATATGGGTCCTCAACACCCGGTGAATCATGGATTATGGACTTTAAAAGTCCGAACTGAAGGAGAAAAGGTCATTGATGCGGAGATTCTAATTGGATATATCTTTCGAATGATTGAAAAAATGGCTGAATCTCGTCCTTTTAATACTTTCCAACCTCTAGCTGATCGGTTGTGCTATGTAAGTGCAATGTCTTGGGAAGCGAGTTATGTTCTCGCATTAGAGAAACTTATGGGAATTGAGGTTAGTAAGAGAGCTCAATATTTGCGAGTTATAATGTTAGAATTGCAGCGAATTGCATCTCATTTAACATGGCTCTCCGCTTTTACTGCGGATGTTGGTATAGTTACAATGCAAGCATTGACATTTCGGGAGAGAGAATACATATTAGATCTGCTAGAGCACGTAGCAGGTTCACGAATGATGTATAATTATTTCAGGGTTGGTGGGTTAAAGCATGATATTCCAAAGGGGTTTGAGGAGGATGCGCGAAACCTAACTCATTTCTTGGATAAGCGTATAGGCGAATATGAGGATATGACTGAGGATTCAAAAGTTTTCAGGTTGAGAACTAAAAATGTCGGAATTTTGGATAAGGAAACCGCTTTAAATATGGGTGCTACTGGACCAGTGTTGAGAGCATCTGGAGTTAGGGGAGACATAAGAAAGATTGAACCATATTTAGTATATGACGAACTAGATTTCGAGGTTCCAATTGGTACAAACGGAGATTGTTATTCTCGTTTTCGAGTTAGAATGGATGAAATGTTACAATCCACAAAGATCATTCGCCAAGCTTTAGACAATCTTCCAGGTGAAGGAGAAATATCGCAAAAAGCCCCAAGAAAACTTCCAAAAGGTGAAGTGTACTTCAGAACCGCTGACCCACGTGGAGAAGCTGGTTTCTACATCATCGGAAACGATGATAAAATCCCTTATCGTGTAAAAATTAAATCTCCTGCTTATAGCAATTTAGCTTTGTCTTCTCATTTACTTAGGGGAGTTAAAGTCGCAGATATCGCTCCCATAGTGGCTAGTATCGATTTATGCATGGGGGAAATAGACAGATAGGTGAGATTCATGGGTTATGGATTATACGATGGATTGGTTGACATGCTACTTGACTTCTTAGGATTATCTGATTCAATTCAAAGTTCACTTCGTTCTACATTAATTGATTCCCTAGAAATGACCACAATTCTTCTTTTTCTTATAGTCAATACTATCATGTTGATCTGGCTTGAAAGAAAAGCTTGGCCTAGGATGATGAATATGAGGGGAATTACATTCGTTGATTTTAACTATGGTCACTTCTTTGGTCGAACATGGAAGTTTGGCTTCTTACAGAACATTGCTGAATTTTTGAAATTCTTTTCCAAAGAAGATATCGTACCTGAAAAAGCTGACAAATTCCCATTTAATATTGGGTTTTTCGCATTTGTTGTTGCTCCCCCCTTCATGCTCGGGGCATTACTTCCGTTAGGTGGAGATGCAGTCATTGCTGATCCTGCAATAGGATTTCTCCTTATATTTGCAATTTTTTCATTATATCCTATTGGTGTTCTAGTAACAGGATGGTCTTCAAATAATAAATACTCGTTGTTAGGAGCATTTAGATCAGCTGCGCAAATGATTTCCTACGAGATTCCTCTTCTACTCTCTATAGGAGCAGTTGTTATTGTTACGAATTCCTTTTCTCTGATTTCAATTGCTGAACAACAAACATTAACTCCATTTGGACTTCCCTTCGCGGTTTTGATGCCTATCGGATTTATAGTTTTCCTAACTGCGTTAGCAGCCGAAACTGAACGAGTTCCCTTCGATATTCCAGAAGCTGAGGCTGAACTCGTAATGGGATGGCGTACCGAGCTTACAGGATTTCGCTACATGATGTCAATGGCAACAGAATATTTTATACTTCTTATAGGAGCCTTTGTTGGAGTTTCATTGTTCTGGGGAGGTTCTTATCTGCCTTTCGTACCTGCAGAATTCATGAATGAACTTTTTGAGTTCTGGCCTTTGATTGCAACCTTTATCTTCACTGCAAAGCTGTGGGTCTTCGTATTTCTGTTTATATGGATCAGAAGTGCGCTTCCAAGGGTTCGAATCGATCAACTCCTTGATATAGGATGGAAAAGGTTGATTCCATTAGCGATAATCAATATTGTTTTTGTAATTGTGGTATATTTACTCAATCCCTCAATTTATGGAGTATAAATGGTGATTTGAATGCGTTTAATTCCAAGTTTTTTGATAACTCGTCCAATGGCATACGTTGGAAAAATCCTCTTCAAGAAACCTTTTACTATGCCTGATGGGGATAGAAGGAATGAAGATACAATTTATTTTCCGGAAGCATTAGCAGAGAAAGGAAAAACAATTCTCGACCGTGATTTAAGCTTATCTGATGTATTCAATCATACTCCTCATTTAACTCCCAATGCACGCGGCTTAATCGGTATGAACATTTACAACTGTACTGGCTGTAAACTCTGTGCCCGTAATTGTCCAAATAAATGCATTGAAATGGTCACAGCTGATCCTCAACCTCCTCATTGGAAGAAAGATAGGCCCTTAGAGCATCCTCAAATCTTTGCAGGACGGTGTATGTATTGTGGAATTTGTGTGGAGTCATGTAGATTTGATTCACTGTATCATACCCCAGGATTTGATGCAGCAACCAAAGATAAGTCAGAACTCTATCATAACTACCAAAAATTATTTGAAATATACCAACTCTATTATCCAGAGGAATATGAAAAGCAAAAGAAAGAATACGAAGAAGAACATGGTGATTTTTACACAAAATTCGATATATTTGCGAATAAAATCAAAAAATCAAATGAGAGAAAGGAGAATGAATGATGGCATACCTAATTCCTTCTGAATTATTCGAATTCCTAAATATCATTATCTTGATCATATTAGTCGTTTATATTTTGGGATCGGCTTTCTTAGCCACTCATGTTAAGAGTGTATATCATGCAGTTCTCTGGCTAGTCTTTTGCTTTTTAGGTATTGCATTGATGTTCCTTCTATACGCTGAATCCTCAATATTATTTGTGATACAAATCATTGTTTATGCAGGAGGTATTACGGTATTAATGCTCTTTGCAATTACTCTTTCAGGGCGAGAAGCAATGTATGAATCTTCAGGGAGAGAGAAACTCATGGATTGGCGTTTAAGCGCTGCAGGGGCATTTCTGCTGTTTTTAATCTCATTCTATACAATATCTCAGGTTGGTAAAGCTTTCTGGTTACTCCCAGATTTAACCACTAGAGCACCATTTTATGATGCTCAAGGTTTCCGTATTGAAACTGAAGTAATTGGCTTTTTAGCTGAATCAATATTCACAACACATGGTATAACAATTATTGTTTTAGGATTATTGATCTTGGGAGCGATGCTTGGAAGCGTATATCTTGTTAAAAAGGAGGTTGAGGATGTATGAGTTTTGATTCCTCCATTTTTATTGGCATTGCTTTGATGTTATTCTTGATTGGCTTTGCAGGATTTATTAGATCAAAATCAGCAGTACGAATGCTAATCGCAATTGAACTAATGTTAAACTCTGCAAATATTAATTTTGCGATCTTTGCACTCTATAATGATATCGGCCTTGTAACGGGACAAGTAGCAGTCATCATTAGTATAGCATTAGCTGCAGCGGAAGCTGCGGTGGGACTGGGAATAATCCTATCAATTTATAGAAAACATGGTACCGTGGAGGCAACTAGCTTTCAATCAATGAAAGGTTAAGGTGAAAAATTATGGCTGATGAAGTAACGCATTTAATCTTTGGTAATCTAGCAATTCTAATTCCAGTTATTCCGATAATCGCATCTTTTATCGTCCTTTTCCTTGGTAAATATTATGATAAGAAATCACACGGAAATTTATTTGCTCTCGTTGCCACTGGTGGAAGTTTAATCCTTACAATACTTGTTTCAGGTGAAATCATTCTCCGACTACTTTTCGAACATGCTCATATTGAAGAGAAAATTGCATTTACTTGGTTCCATGTTGGGAATGTCCATATTGAATTTGGGGTTTTACTTGATCCTCTATCCGCTGTTGTGAGCTTACTTGTGGCTCTTATTGCTTTTCTTGTAGTTGTTTACAGTAGAAGCTATATGTCCCACGAAGGGTCTCCTCGCTATTATGCTGAAATAAGCATGTTCGCTGCTGCAATGTTAATGCTTTGTTTCTCACCAAATTTCGTCCAACTCTTTATTGGTTGGGAAATCATGGGTGTTTGCAGCTATTTACTGATTGGTTATTTCTACGATAAAGAAACTGTACCAGAAGGACAACCACATCCAGCCTCAGCATCTAAGAAAGCATTCTTAACAACCAAGGTAGGAGATATCTTTTTATTTGCTGGAATTATACTTGTTTACCTTACTACGGTTGCTGCTTCTGAAAGATTCCCTGGTTCGGTATATAAGCCCTCATTCGATTTTATTGAAATTAGACACATGATAGAAGCAGGAGTTATTCCAGGAATTTTCGACCCTGGGTTATTTGTTTTTATTGCATTATTGATCTTTGGTGGGGCTGTTGGCAAATCTGCCCAATTTCCACTACACGTGTGGTTACCAGATGCCATGGCTGGACCTACAACTGTCAGTTGCCTTATTCATAGTGCTACAATGGTGAAAGCAGGAATCTTCCTGGTTGCGAGAAGCTATTTCGTATTTGAGTTTGCTGATTCGGATGCTATGTTGATTGTAGCTCTCATAGGGGGTATTACCGCAATTATGTCAGGAACAATTGCGCTAGTTCAAACGGACATCAAGGGAATACTGGCTTTTTCTACTATTAGTCAGTTAGGGTATATGACTATTGGTTTAGGGGTTGGTGGTATGGGTGTAGCCATTTTTCATGTCATAAACCACGGTCTTTTCAAAGCTTTGCTCTTCTTATCCGCAGGATCTGTAATTCATGGAGCTGGAACCCAAGATATTCGTGAGATGGGAGGATTACGAGATAAAATGCCTCAGACTTCAATAGTAATGCTAATCGGATCACTCTCTCTTGCTGGGATTGGGAATGGTTTCTTTAGTAAAGACGCAATTATTCTTCATGCACTTGATCATGCGTCACATGAACCACTCATATACCTTGTATGGTTATCATCAGTCATAACAGCATTTCTTACAGCATTCTATATCTTCAGATTATGGTTTTTAGTATTCCCTGGAGAATCCAGAAAACCAGAACATCATGCTCACGAATCCGACAGCTGGATGACAAGGCCATTATGGACACTTGCTATTGTATCGTTAGTGTTGACAGGTATCTACCTATTAGGTAATATACCAGTTTTAAACATAAAATTGATTCCAGAATTGAATATTGAACATCATATAACAGAATGGTTGATGGGAGCTGCCCCACATATTGATAATGGATTGGTGTTTATAACACAACTATCATCAATTATCATTGCGCTTCTTGGGATCGGGCTTGCATATCTCGTATATTATCCACGTAAAGGAGCAACAGTCAGTTTTCCAGAAGATGGTACATTTAAATTTGAAATCTCTGAAAAAGATTCAATTATAAGTGTTCAACAGACTTCTCGCTCCCTTATCCGAGGAATAAAATTAACTTTCTTTGGAAGAGGTATCCAGCGTATCTTAGAAAAAGGCTATTATATTGACGATCTTTATCTTGGTTTAGTTCATATCATTTATGAATACTACTGCGAAGCTATGAACTGGATCGAAAAGAATGTCTTCGATAATGCTGTGAAATTTGCGGGAAGGATCGGTTACGAGCTTTGTGGCATTTCTAAATGGTGGGATGATACAGTAATTGATGGGGTAGTACGATTGACTGCAAGAACCTCAGTAGCACTTTGTGGTCTTGCAAAAGCAACAGATGAGCGCGTTATTGATAATGGAATCATTCGTGGTTCGGCTAAAGGAGTTATGAAAACTGGTGGATACCTTAGACGTATTCAAACAGGGATAGTAGAAAATTACGCACTTTACACATTAATGGGTGCACTTACAATTATTATCATCGGTTTACTAATTGCAGGGGTATTTCCCCTCTGAAAAAATGAAGGTTGAAGACAATGATATCACAGATATTATTTGGTGAAAATGGAATTGGAGTTTTATCTCTGATTTTTCTCCTACCAATATTAGCAGCTCTACCCACATGGTTTATAGGCCGTGTGAGAGAAGGATTTGCACGTTATTTGGCTCTACTTGTAAGCTTAGTTACGTTTGCACTTGCTATTTTGGTTTGGATGATGTATGATAACAATCCACTTTTACCCACAAGTCTACATGTAGGTCATGCAGCTAGCGGACAATGGGTTCTTGTTGAGAACATCGAGTGGATCAAATCAATAGGTATGAGTTATTCTCTTGGAATAGATGGATTGAGCTTACCTTTGGTTCTTCTAAGTGGATTTGTATTTGTTGTCGCAATTCTTGCGTCATTTAAGGATATCCACGAGAGAGAACCTGCATATTATGCAATGATTCTTTTGTTAGAGACAGGTGTTATGGGTACATTCTTAGCAACTGACTTTATTATTTTCTATGTCGCTTGGGAATTAGTACTCGTTCCTATGTTCTTCCTTATAGGAATTTGGGGCGGTCCAAGACGAGAATATGCTGCAATATACTTCTTCATCTATACACATGTTGCGTCTATGATTATGCTTCTAGGAATAATCGGCATTTGGCTGGAATCAGCAAAATACACCGTATCTGGAGTGGGTACATTTTCATTTGCAGAATTAACAGGTATTTCTCTCCAATTCGGAAATGGAGTATTTGTTTTATTGATTTTCTTGGCATTACTGTTTGGGTTCATAGTAAAAGTTCCCAGTGTTCCATTCCATACATGGTTACCTCTAGCGCATGTTGAAGCACCTACACCTGGATCTATGATTCTGGCAGGACTTTTGCTAAAAATGGGTGGTTATGGATTAATGCGAATGAGTGGTTGGTTTTTACCTGAAGCCTTAGCTGAGTTTGCTTGGTTAGTTGCCCTCATTGGAGTTATTTCGTTACTTTATGGTGCATGGGTCGCATTAAGGCAAGTAGATATGAAATCCTTAGTCGCTTACAGTAGTGTAGGACACATGGGAATTGTACTTCTCGGAGTTGCTACTCAGACTTCAGAAGGATTTGCTGGTGCACAATACATGCAAATCGCTCATGGAATTATCTCACCATTGTTATTCTTTCTAGCTGGAACAATTGGACATTCTGCACACACACGAGATATACCCAAACTCAAAGGTTTTGCAAAAAATATGCCCATTACTGCAGCGGTTCTTGTGTTCGCCTCATTTGCGAGTGCCGGTCTACCTGGATTAGCTGGATTTTGGTCCGAACTTCTAGTATTTCTTGCCCTCTTTGATTGGGAAATGAGCTTAGCTTTCATTGGGATCTTTGGAATCGTCTTTACAGCAGCGTATTATCTTTGGATGTTACAAAGAACGGTGTTCGGTGATAAAAATCCTGAACTTGCACATGCCCATGACGTTGACCATTGGTCCCAATTCGCTGTACTTGGATTGTTGAGTCTTTTCACCCTCTTATTGGGTATTTTCCCCTCTTGGCTAATCAATATGATGACTGAAGCAACTGCATTCTTCGCATCTCAATTCTAAAGGTGAATAAAATGAGTGATATCGCCATACTACTCCTTCCGTTCCTAATTCTAGTGGGAACCATGATCTTATGCCTTCTTTTAGAAGCATTCAATATAGCGAGGAGACTCTCTCCTCCTATCACAATTATAGGAGGTTTTCTTGCCCTCTATAGTGTTATCTTAGATGTAAATGGTGGTATTACTTATCTTTTTGGAAATCCTACCGATTTTCTAGATACAACTTATGCCGTTGGATTGATGGTTATCGATGATTTCTATCGCTTCTTTGCGATACTCTTCCTCATCGTCTTGATCTTTGTAGCAATTTCAAGTAGTGATTACATGAAAACTGATCACAACTTGGGAGTTTACTATTCTCTTCTAATCTTAGCCACTTTAGGTATGATGATCCTTGCAGCAGCAAACGATTTGTTGTTGATTTTTGTAGCTTGGGAACTGGCATCACTTCCAGTGTATTCTCTTGCAGCTTATCAAAAATCTAGAGCGGAAACTAGTGAAAGTGCTTTGAAATTCTTTTTAATTGGTGCGATGTCTTCGGCCTTCATATTATTTGGAATTTCACTAGTATATGGTATCACTAGCTCCACTGGAACTTCATCCCCTACCAATCTCGTAGTAGTCATTGCATCCTTTACAGATGTCACAAGTTATACTCCCCTCCATATATTGGCGTTAATGTTTCTATTTGTAGGATTTGGGTATAAAATGGCCGCGGTACCATTCCACGCGTGGGCGGTAGATGTTTATCAAGGAACTCCAACGGCTATTACTTCTTATCTAGCAGCTGGATCGAAAGCAATGGGATTTGCTGCTGTTTTGAGAATTGTGGTTGTTGGCCTTACTGATCTGGGAGAAGTCTGGGGAATGATATTTGCTGTTTTAGCAGTTTTAACTATGACTCTTGGAAATGTAGTGGCTTTGGTACAAACAAATATCAAAAGAATGCTAGCATATTCGAGTATTGCTCATGCAGGATATATTCTAATTGCATTAGCAGCCGCAGCAAACGACCCACTAACAACAATTGCTGGTTATACTGTTGGAAGTTTTTCAGTAGCAGCTGCAGAGTTCCATATATTGACTCATGCCGTAATGAAGATTGTAGCATTTACAGTTGTCATAGTAGTTGCCTTTTCTATTGGAAGTGAAGAAATAAACGATTATGCAGGACTCAGAAAGAAGCATCCTTGGACCGTCTTTGCATTGACTATAACATTCCTTAGTCTACTTGGAGTTCCCCCTCTAGCTGGATTTATCTCGAAATTACTAATCTTCTTCTCAGCAATCTATGCTGATCTGATATGGCTAGCTTTCATTGGAGTTATTAATAGTGCAATATCTGTCTACTATTACATCCGTGTAATAAAACTAATGATCTTAGATCCCCCTACAGAAGAACTAATCGAATCTCATACAGTTTCTGTTGAATCTATGAGAACATATAACATTCCTATGTCATATGCAATGGCAATTGGGATTGGTGTGATACTAATCATACTCATTGGAGTTATTCCAGAAGCAATATTCGACTTTGCTGTTAGTGGTGCTCAAGGTCTCAACCTTCCTTAAATAAAAAGGATTAAAGCGTTATCTCTCATAGGATCTATTGTCATGAAAGTAGATGTGCTAGTTGTAGGACTCGGGCCAGCTGGAGCTACCACGCTTAATAAAATAACAAAACTAGCAGGGAATGATCTTTCAATACTAGGTGTCGACAAACGGGAGCGTCCTGGATTTCCTGTTCAATGTGGAGAATTTATGCCCTCTCCAGAAGAAATGGCAATCCTAACTCCTGATGTTCCCGATGCTAAGAATTTTTTTACATTTGATTCTAAGTACATCAGTTCTCGAACCAATCGGATTAGTTTCCATTCACCTCAGGGCAAAATTATCCAGACCCCTTTTGAAGGATATACTATCCATCGTGGAATTTGGAATGAGGACTTATTACTTACTGCGGAACAATTGGGTGCGAAGATTTGGAGATCTTCACGCGTTATTGGCATGGAGAATAATAAAATCTTAATTTCACAAAAGGATGGTTCCCCAGAGTCTGTTCAAGCGCGAGTTATTGTTGGAGCAGATGGAGCTAGGTCGAGAATCGCACGATATTATGGATTAGCAGAAAAAAGAAACATAGAACATTTTGTTTATACAAAGCAACACATAATTACCGATATTCAATCTCTTAAGTATGACTCAACCGATATTCAGATGTTTTTCGGATCCCAATATGCTCCTGGTGCATACGCATGGGTAATACCAAAAGATAAGAACACAGCCAATGTGGGAGTAGGATTGCGAACTCCAATGAGTAAAAGAGAAATTACCGTTTCCCAAGCATTGGAAAATTTTGTGTCCAAACATCCTTATGTGAGTGAGATCACTGAACAGACCTCGATCGAGTCTACCATTGGGGGTTTAGTTCCTGTAGGATTACCTCTAAAAAAAACTGTTGATGAACAAAAAAGGGTAATTTTGGTTGGTGATTCGGCTTGTCAAGTAGTTTCAAGTGTTGGTGGAGGGATACCAACCTCAATGGTTGCTGGATCTATAGCTGCGGAGACAATATATAATTATACTGTCAAAAAGGGATCATTAACTGAGTACGAGGCGAAATGGAAAGCTCAAATGATGGCCATGTTCAATCGTGCCTATAAATTAAGACGATTATTTGATAAGATTTCCTCTGGGAGTGATGATCAGGTGCAATGGTATCTGAATCGATTGAGGTCATCAGATGTTTGTGCGGTGGTCCATTGCCAAGTGCCACTCAAAGTAACCCTCGGTTTCCCCTTTATAAAATATGTGAATTTTATACTTAAAAAATGGCAGATTTAGATCCAGCGCGTATAACCAGGCATACTACAGCATTTCGGGAGAGGTTCATAATGGCAATCTTCACCATTGGCACAGATTAGACTTGGAGCCCCGTTAATTTCTCCTATAACCATATCTTTACCACAATGTTGTGGAATCGGAGAGATTACTTTCCCACAGCTTTGACAACGATACGAAGGCATGTTTCTAACACCTATATCCAATTTCACCAAGATAATATCAGGAGGTCTGAGGCGAGTCATTGATTCCCTGCTTTTTAATTTTAACGGAAACATAAATTGTAATCACCCCAAATCCCAAAAACCCAAATCCGAGGAGAAAAAGAGATAAACGACTTGTGGTCACAGTTATTGAGAGTTGAGCCGTCATTCGTTGTTCATTTCCATTTAAAACCATAGTATCATTCCAATTCTCCATGATACCAATAACAATAATAGAACTACTCACTAATTCGGTATAAATCGTAGTTTCATTCAGATTTGATAGATTCATTGCCAGAGCGGTACTGTATAATTGACTAAGTAAGAGTGAATAGTTTTCACGAAATGTAGCAAGATTTTGACTTGAATTGGGAGGTGAATCCTTGAATAAGGTTGAAAGATCCCGGTTAAAAGTGTTGTAGTTTTGTTGGGAGGAAATTAATAATACATGGTCAAAATCACCAGTTTGAGGTTCAACTTTTAATGATCCTGATACTTTCATGATTGTTTCTGACTGGAATAGATAATTAGATGGGTCAACGGATAATGCTACAACAGATGCAAAAGAGGTAGAAGAAATTCGAAATGACGAATTATTCGTGCTTGAATCAACTACGTGAGTGCCAATTACTGGGCCCATAACACTACCAAGTAAGATTAAGACTAATCCAGCAGTAAAAACATACCTGTCATATTGAAGATTTGATCGAAAGTCCTTAAAACTAGTGATAGAAAATTTAGGAAACATCGGTCTAGTAATATGGAGAAAGACAGATAAGAGAACCAGGTGAAGAAAAATATCTTCGATCCCGATTGTAATAACGTCTGAACCGAAAACTTCAATTCTCTGAGAGGGTGTCAAGTTAACAAAGTAATTAGCAATACCCTGTAAGTAGGAGGTACTAGTAATTTGTAATTCCACCCCGACTATCATCACTGGGAAGAATAACCAAGGAAGTAAGCTAAGGAGATATGCAAAATCAATCTGATAGAGTCGATCTGAAAGGGGATAAAAAATCGCTAATGGATATTCTAAGTCTAGTAACAGGTGAAAACTCCACAGCAATCCCGCATACAAGAAAAGACGCCCTCTGAAGGCGTTCTTCAGATGGTGTGAGTTTTGAGAATTGTTATTTCCTTGTGTAATTCGATATTGACTTAAAATGTGAATACAGGTTCCAAGAATGACTAATAATACAGGAGGGATGAGACTATGCGATAATCCACGGTGTAGAGCAAAGAAAATATCAATATCGGGAAGTATGGAAAATGTCAGAACAATCCAGAAGAAATATTTTTCCTTAACAAAGTTACTTTTCTCTTCATGAGACAGAAATGACCAGAAGGCAATTCCAGCTAAACTTAGATGTGTTGGGAGAATCGTCATTGTACATCACTCTCTTGTAGAGAAGAAATTAATCCAAAAGTGAATATTGACCACTTAGAAATAACTACAAAGTGAATATTCGGAGATTTTCTTCAGATAGGTCTAAAATACTGTGATATTAAATTATATTGCTTTGTAACAAAATGACAAAAGTCATGAGTAAAGGGAGATCAAAATGTCTCTACTTAGCAGTCTAAAAAGGGTTAAAAAATTAAAGAAAATTCTCATACTTGGTTCAGGCGCGGTTGGGAAATCTAGTATGTTGAAAGTTTTTAAGGAATCTGCCTGTTTAAATGATATGAATGATACAGAGTCGCATTATAGTCGTACACTATTCCTTGAATTAGAATCTTTCAAAGCATCCCAAATAGCCAATACGGATATTGAAGGAACATTTCATATGTACGATCTCGCTGGTCAGATTGACCTCCCGATTCATGCCACACGTGATATTGCTGATACTGTCCTAGGCTCAGTAGATTTAGTCGTTCTGATGTTTGCCAATGATAATACTCAGTCTTTATTTGATATTATCAACTGGATGAAAATTATTGATAATTATTATGATAATATTGCCATAGATAAACCCAAACCGAAATATATTCTAATTAATAACAAAATTGATATTCCAAGTAGTACAGATCACAGTATTATCGATGATATATTGAAAAATGAAAAACGATTTGTGACTTATTTTCCAATGAGCTGTATGAATGGTGAGGGAGTTTCTAATTTTAAAGAATGGTTGATTAGCTATTGTTTTGGAGAGGATCAGAGATGAACGATTTAATTGCAGATAAAATCGTCCAAGATACAATTTTTAAGTGTAAAATTTGTGATCAACAAATAATTTTTAATATTACAAATAAACAGAGCTTTGTTTCATCCACAGAGGGCAAAGAATTTTTTGGAACGCAATTAACTACCTACCGTGTTTATCATGATGTTAATACTGAACGTCATCATAATGCCGTTTTAGTTGACAATGAAGGGGCGTATAGAGGGCATGTGGATGGATATGCAGAAGAAATTCCTGTACAAAGTCTTGACAATTTAAGCAAGAAAGACCAGACTACAATGTACAAAGGAATCATCCCCGTAGATGTTGCTCTTAATAGAGAAAAAAGCGCTTTCATATTGGATAAATCAATCTTAAAATTAGTTTGTATTCATGGCCCTATATCTATAGAAGAAATACGTCGACGAACCCTTGATCTTGAAGCACCTCTAGGATTGAAAATTGACCTTACGTTGATCAAGGAAATTTGTGACAAATACATCAAAGAAGGGCTTATCAGTGAAGTAATACAGTAAAAATAGATTTGGAGAGATATTGATATTGATGAGATTTTTTAGTAGAAAGGATCCAAGAAGGAATTATTTGAATAAAGCAATTATTGGACTTGGCCTTGGGCTTGTTCGTTCAAAAAATTTAATTTTGTCCGAGGATTTTGGTCCTCAAGGGGCCATGGACGTCTTAGGAATATGGGTAGGACAGGAGATTGTTAAGGAAATGCTTTCCCAGAAAAAGATTACACCCACTATTTCTGAATCAGACATGATCGAAAAGTTATTAGAGGAAATCAGATTAGCTGAAAATCTGATAATCGATTTTAAACAAGACAATATCGATGTTACAATCCAAGATTGTCTTATTTGTCCAAAACGTATTGGTGGTTATGATCTTGGTGGTGATACAGCTTGTCCAGTAGGTGGAATTATCTTAGGAGCCGTTTCGTACCTTCATGGATCTACTCCAAGTTCACCTGATGTTAAATTAAGACCCGGGGAACTTTGTAATATTACACTTCCAGTAAAGGGCTAGGAAGGACGTAGTAAAGTGGAAGAGAATAATTGAAAATCATTAAATTCTCCCTCTTACTAGATTTGGACTTTTCTTTACTAGTTAAGGTCAAATTTTATATTGGTGTCTAAGTTAATGTATCAAATAGATGGGTTAGAATTTGCGTAATTAAATGCTAACTACTCTAATTATAAAGAAAAAGACTCCTAACAATATCGTTGTTGCTCCAAAGCCATAACAAAACTTATCATAGGGGATATCTTTCAAAGAAAGTAAAAAATCCATTGTGATAATTCCTATAACAGCTGTTAAACCAATAGTAAAAATAAGCAATGGATAAGGAAATGATACCATACCAACTGACATTCCTGTAATATCTAATTGAAATCCTTCCAATAAAAATTCTAAACCGGTAGCACCAAGGACTGCGGGGATTGATATTAAGAAACTTATCTTGAATGCTTCTTTATGCATTAATCCAATTATGAGAAGAAAAGTAATGGTCATTCCACTCCGACTGATACCTGGTAGGGCTGCTGTTCCTTGTACAAAGCCAAGTAAAAGGGCTTCCTTTCTGGTTATGGATAATATTTCTCTTGTGCCTTGAGCTGACTGTTTTGATAAAATTAAGCCTGTAACAATCAATAAACCCCCAATAACCATAGTGAAAAGTAAATCAGGGGGAAGAAAGAGTTCATCTGTGAAAGATTCCCAATAATTCTTGAATATAAGAACGATCGGTACTGCAGTAATACCTGTTCCAATTGTTGTAATAATGATTGTTTCTAGGAGTGGAGAATTTAAATCAAGCATTTCGAGTAGATCTTTCCTGAAATACCAGATAACTGCTATCATTGTACCAAGATGTAAAAATAATGCCAATGTAACGGCTGCTAGTTCATCCAAGCCATATATTGTCACAAATAGCAAGGATAGTTGGCCTTCGGAGGAGATTGGTAGCCATTCAATAATTCCTTGAAAGAGAGACATAAGAATTGCGGCTAGAAGATCAATCATTAGAATATTTCCCTTAAATGATCGATTAAATCTTTAATTCAAAAGGATAAGTATACCCAATCTTGAGTAATTTATTCACAAATAGGTGTGTAAATCTACGCTCTCTTTTTGTTAATTTAAATGAAAAATCCTTTCTTTTGGATATTTATCGGTATCTACTAATTTATTCACATATCAATAAATTTATAAACAAATTGTGAATATAATTATTCAGAGAATCACAATCAAACAAACAACAAGGTGATTATTATGAATCGAAAACGACGAATATTTGATGATTTTTGGAATTTGAACATGAATGATATGTTTAAATCTTTTAATGAAGAATTTTTCTCATCTTTTAATGAGTTAAAATCCGAAACTGAAACTGAATTTAAAGAGGGTGGCCCTATCACCTTCGGTTATTCCATGCGGGTAGGTCCTGAAACTGATTATGTTCCGGAGGTTCGTCAATGGGGAAATTTAAACGATTACCGCGAAAAACAAGGATTACCTCAAATTGATGTATTTTCCTCATCTAAAAATCAGCCACAAATCACGACAAAGACATCTTCAACAGATAGATTTGTCGATTTTATTGATGAAGATGAGTCACTAAAGATCATTATAGAGGTCCCTGGATTTACAAAAGAGAACTTGGACATAGAAATCAACGAAAGCGGTTCAACCTTAACCCTCAAGGGAAATGTCGACGCTAGGGAAATTAATCAGGTGATTCAATTACCCTCGAAAATTGAACCGAATGAAACAAAAAGTACGATTCGAAATGGTGTACTTGAGATTGAAGGTAAGAAACAAAAATCTTCTGAGAAAAGACATAAGTTGAGAATTGATTAAAAATTGAACACGAATAATAGAGCAGTGCGATACTGCTCTTTAAATTTTATATCAGAGCATCAACCAACAAATGAGGAATGAAGTGAGTTATTTTGGATGAGTATCGAACGGATAGTGAGGAATTTATTCCCGAGTATTTATCTAGATTAGAAGAATCAGTACTAGAAGAGCTTTCAATCCGAGAAAGAAATTATAATTTCCGATTCAACGGCCTTCGACGATTACTAAGAGATGTTCACCAGCAAAAATTGACTCGTGCTCTAGAGCGCCTTCAAGAAGATCGATTGATACAACAATCTCCTGATGGAGGGTATAGGTTAGGTAATGATTCCTATGATAAGGTACGTGAATACTACGGGAATCAAGAACTCTTACACCATTATCAAAACCAAAATAATGAACAAGGTAAACTTCTCACTACAATTACCTCTGAGAAGGAAATTCCTGTAGAAGATCTGATTAAAAAATTAGCAGGAAAATACTTTGGTTATTTTAGATTTGTTGGTCACTTTTCTACCGATAAAAAAGGACGACTAGAGTGGATTCATGTCGAAGACCATTCAAAAATACTAATTTCAACAATTTCTCAATCAGAAATTGAAATTGAAAGCTATAATGTAAGAAAAGAAACAATAGAACGGTTTATCCAGCTAATTCGACAGCTACTTGTCAATCAACATGTCTTCCTTCAAATCCGCGAGAATTCCTCCTCCCATCCAAATTAATGAAAAGAGAGACTTTTTTATTCTCTACTGAGTACTTTCTGTTTTTTGTCTAATGCTCTTATCATTGATTCAATATATTCTCTCTTTCATTGCCATATCAATGACAGAGGTATTAGTAACCAATGAAAGCCAAATTCTTATAAGAAAAGGATGATTTGGGTGGAGTAGAGGTATTTCAAGGATGTCTGGTGTTCTCTAAATTTAACTCTTCTTTTTATCCAGTAGAGAACGCTCTATTGAAATTTCCTTTGATTACACATCCCTTTTCTTTATTTACCCTAATGACGGTGTATTATATTGAGTGAACAACAGAGTGTGATAAGTGATTTTTTCGAATCGCTGCGAGTCATTGAACAGAAGTGGCAGAAGCGGTGGGCAGAGCAAGATATCTTCAAAGGAGTCGTAAATAAGAAGAAAAAGTTTTTCTTCACAGTCCCCTATCCTTATTCCTCAGGACCATTACATGTGGGTCATGCTCGAACATACACACTTGGAGATATGTTCTGTCGCTATAAACGACAATTAGGTCTCAATACCCTCTGGCCAATGGCGTTTCACATCACTGGAACGCCCGTTCTATCTGTTTCTGCCAAGATTGCGGATGATAATGAGCACACCATCTCCCTTTATGAAGATTATGTCCGAATCTATGAGAAAGACGAGAAGAAAGTCAAGAAACTTGTCAAATCCTTCACCGAACCTATGAATGTCGCGATGTATTTTGCGAAGAATATGATTCACGACTTTCAAGGCATGGGTTATTCCTTGGATATTCATCGTCAGTTCACAACTGGAGATCCTGAATACAATAAATTCATCGAATGGCAGTATAAACACCTGATCGAGCAGAATTTGATTGTTCAAGGAGAATTTCCAATTCTTTGGTGTCGAAATGACAAGAATGCCGTTGGCGAAGATGACATTCAAGATGCAGATGTCAATAAGGTTGAGGTGCAGGAATTTGTAGCTTTAAAATTTCAGATGGGTGATGAATATCTGGTTGCAGGAACATTCCGGCCTGAAACTATTTATGGTGCAACGAATATTTGGATTCATCCTGAAGCGATGTATAAAAGAATTCGCGTTGACGGGGAGACATGGATCATTTCTTCAAAAGCTGTTACCAAATTACATCAACAAAATCACGAGATTGAAGAAATAGAAGAAATTCCAGGATCCAATTTTATCGGAATGGATGCTTTTGCACCACGTGTTCCTGACCGTCCATTACCAATTCTTCCTGCTCCGTTTGTTGATCCTGAGCATGCAACTGGAGTTGTTTACTCAGTACCTGCGCATGCTCCCTATGATCATATTGCCCTAAGAGATTTACAAGAGGATCCTACTCCACTTGAGCAATATAAGGGCTTAGCTGAAAAAGTGGCTCAATTGAAACCAATAGCATTAATCTCTATAAATAATTACGGTGAATTTCCAGCTGTTGAGATAGTTGAGAGGCTAGGTGTGAAAAACCAAAATGATACTAGTAAACTTGAGATAGCAACCCAAGAAATCTACTCTGCTGAGTTTTATAATGGCATTATGATGGATTTCACAGAGGAGTTTGCTGGGCAGAAGGTTGAGCAAGCTAAAGATAATGTGGCTCATACTTTGATTGAAGAAAACCGCGCAACTTTTTTCTATGAAACCTCAAGAAAAGCTTTCTGTCGATGTGGTGGAGAAATTGTTATCGCGGTGTTACCAGACCAATATTTCTTACACTATGGAAACAAAAAATGGAAAACAAAGGCCAATGATGCGTTATCAAGTATGAAAATAACACCAGAGAAGTACAGGAAGTCTTTCGAAAATTGGTTCGATTGGTTTGATAAAAGACCTTGTGTTAGAAAACGAGGTTTAGGAACTGAATTTCCTTTAACCAAGGGACAAGGATGGATCATTGAGTCATTAAGCGATAGTGTCATCTACATGGCATTTTATACAATTATTCATCATATCCGTGAGCACAATATAAAGCCTGAGCAATTGATCCCCGAAGTGTTTGACTTTATCTTTCTGAAGAAAGGAGCTAAAACGAAAGTTTCAAAGAAAAGTGGTATTGATCCTCAGCTGTTAACCGAAATGCAAATAGAATTTCTTTACTGGTATCCAAACGATATGAGACATACAGCAATCGCTCATATAGGTAATCATCTATCCTTCGCAATATTTCATCATGCTGCCATCTTTCCCAAAAAGCATTGGCTCCAGTGCATAAGTTTGAATGAATTACTGATTCGTGAAGGGGACAAGATGTCAAAATCATTAGGAAATGTGATCCCGATTGCACATTTACCAAAAAAATACTCGGTCGATGTCACACGAATGTATTTGGTTTCAGCTGGATCTGCCGATACCGTCTTGAATTGGACAGATGAGGGTATAAATACCTTAGTAACTCGATTCAGGAAATTTTGGGCCTTGATAAATGAGATAACTTCGTATCCAAAAACAAAGTCGTTTAATGTTGAAAAGTCTTCCTTTATGACCCGTTCATTCATCTCGGCTTGTACATCTCATTTAAAGGAAGCTGTAAATCAATTGGATCAGTTTGATGGTAGAGATTTCGTCACTCATGCTTTCCATCTGATGCTAAGAGAAATTGAATTCTATCAAAAATCTGCAATCGGCATTCCAAAGAAAGAAAGGCATGCTGCACTACGCTATATTGTCGATCATTGGAATGTTATTCTCAGTCCAATGATTCCACACGTCTGTGAGGAAATTAATGAAAAGTTAGGAAATAAAGAATTTTGTTCCTTAAGATTAATTCCTCAGCTGGAGGTAACAGACGAAGCATCAGATTTAATGCGCCAAACAGATTTCATAAAGGACCTATCAGAAGATATTCAGGCCATAATTGATCTTAAACGTGAAAATCCACAAAAGGTTATAATCTACGTGGCCCCAAATTGGAAACAAGATTTATACGTTGAAATCTCTCATACTTTAGGTGAAGGTGCGTTTAATATGGGGAAAATCATGGGTACGCTTAAATCGAATCCCAAGTTTACTCCTAAAATGAATGTGATTGCTAAAGAGATGAAAGCTATTCGTGGAGATGCAAAGGTATTTAGAAGAGAGTTCGTAGGAACAGAAAAAGAATTAGATGCCATTAAAGGTTATAAGTCGTATCTTTCCAAACATTTTGCCTGTGAGATTGAAGTTTATGCTGCTGAAGCGGAATCGATCAACGATCCTCTGAAAAAGGCTTCAAAAGCTCAACCAATGAAACCAGCTCTCTATATAGATTTCTAAAGGAATTATTTACGGAATCTAAGTTTTTTTCCAGCTTGAAGACGAAATAATACTACTAGTGGGTATTCAAGAAGAATTGGAATCTTTTTTGTGGCAGATTCACCAGCTAGTCAATCAATTCCTTTTTTACCCGAAAGCCAGTCATATTATTGGGGTCTTAAAATACTCTATATGAAACAATATTAGATTTTACAACAAAACAAAACGAAATAAAGGAGAAATACATTGTGAATTATCCAACAAACCCCTTATTTAATGATTCACACCAAGATCAGATGAATCGATTGAAAGGGACAACTGGTGTTGCACTGAAATTTAAGAATGGTGCTTTAGTTGTCGCGGATCGTCGTGCATCTATGGGCTCTTTTACGGCAAGTAAACAGGCGAAAAAAGTCCATAAAGTCAATGATTATACTGGTATTGGTATTGCTGGATCTGTATCCGATGCACAAGCACTTGTAGATTTACTGCGAAGTGAATTACGCCTATATCAGCTTGAAAACAACTTTAATCCTAGTATTAAGGTTGCAGGCAGTC
Source organism: Candidatus Hodarchaeota archaeon (assembly GCA_016840035.1). Taxonomy (GTDB): domain Archaea; phylum Asgardarchaeota; class Heimdallarchaeia; order Hodarchaeales; family Hodarchaeaceae; genus Hodarchaeum. The sequence goes on from JAEOTC010000164.1 coordinate 23,664, forward strand.
TACTAGCAACAATCATGCATGGAGGCTATCGAAGATATCAACCTTGGTGGGTTCAGCTCTTAGTGGCTGGTGTAGATCGTCGTGGATCTCATGTTTATGTTCTCGGTCCTGATGGATCCCTTTCCGATGAAGATTTCTTCGCAATTGGATCTGGAACACTTCTATCTATTGGTGTACTAGAAAATGCATGGAAACCTGATCTTGATAAAGAATCAGCGAAAGATCTTGCCATTGCGGCAATAAAAACATCTCTAGCTAGAGATAATGCTACTGGAAATGGAATTGATGGTTTGATCTTCGTAAAGGAAGGAGATCAAGTCATAATGGAAGAAATACACATCGATATGTGAGGTAAGTATCATGTACGATTCTAGAATACCCTACGATAAATCTGCAGCCATTTGGAGCCCAGATGGTGAATTAGTCCAACTTTCCTATGCACGAAAAGCTTCTGAGAAGGGAGCAGCCGCATTAGGTATGATTTTGGATGAAAAAACCATCCTACTTGCAGGAGAAACTCTCTTTGACCCACTCGTTGTGAAACCAGATAAGATCCAAGAAATCGACAATAAACTTTTCTTAATTGCTTCTGGACTCTCAACTGATTCAAATCTTTTAATTGGGCAATCTCGACTTGTTGCTCAACAACATCGGTTAATTTATGGCGAGAAAATCTCAGTAAGAGCGCTAGCTCAAAGATTAGGCGATTTAATGGCTCGTCATACAATTCAAGGAGGACTCAGACCTTTCGGTACAGCTTTACTCCTTGCAGGATTTAACCCGATTTCTAAAGAAGCAGAACTTTTCTTTGTGGATAATGGAGGATCACACTTTGCAGTAAATGCTTATGCTGCTGGAAGTGGCAATGAACGAATAATTGATGCCCTTAGGAAGGAGTACAAGCAAGGCATCAATGTTGATGCAGCAAAGAAATTAGTTCTCGAAATTATCACAAGTGCTTTGAACAAAAAAGAAACTCTCACAGAGAAAGAATTAGAAATCCAAATTCTAACTGCAGAATAGTGAGAGCGTTTATCTAATAAAAATGGAAGTGGTCATACACCACTTACATCCTCTTTTTCTCTGTAATGGAAAAACAATGTTTAAAGATTCAAACAATTTTTTAAAGAATAATTTGAGTCAAATGTATTAATCTGGGAATTTTTATGTCTAATAGACCAATGCGAATTTTGTTTCTGGCAGACCTTCACAGTAATTTGACCGCGTATAATGCAATTCGAGATGAAGTCCAAGAACAATTTGGAAAGAACATTGATTATACAATATGTCTGGGGGATCTCATTGGATATGGGCCTTATCCAAACGAAATTGTAAAAATCTCTGAATCATTTGATTTAAATATAATTGGGAATCACGATATCGCCTGTGCTACAGGAAATGCAGATGGCTTTAATCCAGAAGCGGAAAAAGCTGTTCTTTGGACTTTTGATCAACTGACGACATATAGCAAGACTTATATTTCAATAATCGCTCAAAACGAATTTAAAGAGATTGAAGAGAAGGGACTCAAACTATACTTAACCCATGCTTCCCCGAAAGAATATTTGACTGATTATATTTATCCAGATGACTCCAAAGAGCGCAAAGATGAACTACTAGGAATGATTGGAGAAAATGTCGTTCTTATTGTAGGACATACTCATATCCCTATGATCTATCAAAATGAAGCGGGAAAGGTTATCTTCAATCCTGGAAGTGTGGGACAACCTCGCGATAATGATCCCCGGGCATCTGCAGGAATTATGGAAATCAATCCCGACTCTTCGGTAAAACTCGACTGGATTCGTGTGACCTACGATACGCGTGAAGTCGCTCGTGAGATTCAAAAGGTGGGTTTGCCAATAAAGCTCGCAGAAAGACTGTTTTTTGGTCATTGAAGATTTACAAGTAATCCTCTTCATCAATTGCACTCTGGACTTTTTCAAGTTTGATGGAGCGACCAATTCTTAATTTTTCAAAAAATTTAATGTCTCCATCTTGAATGTGGCCAACGATATTAACGGGATATGCAATTTCTTTATTGAGTAGAAAAATAATTAGAACATTGCTTTGTGTCCAATAACCAATATCACCTTTTTTGACTATTTTCTTTGCATTCTCCGGACCAGCTCTTCCAATCTTGAAAGGAAAACTAACCTCTCCATTACGAACTACGATTCGAGTTTGAATGGCGTTGCGGAGTTGATAGTTAATCAATGCAATTGTACGAGGTGCAAAGTTTCGATCTAGGACTCCACGACCGTATTCATTCTGACCGGTGATAGAGAATTCAATAACGATGTGGTTCGATGCCATATAAAGGCTCCATGTGCCAAACCATTAATTTGTGTTGGGCAGAATATATCTGATCTGGTTACTTTCCGTGAAGTGAGGATTTAAATTAAATAAGTTTCTAATTGAAAAGTGACTAATATTCAAGAAGAACAATTTATAGGTTAGAAAAATGGAAATAATGAATTTTTTTGCGCAAAGCGATGGCCTAGAAATTATGCTACCGTTTTTTGCGTTATTTGGTACGATCCTCGTTCTTATTTATGTTCTGAGTGGAATTAAGGTAATTAAAGAATGGGAAAGAGCCCCCGTACTTCGTCTTGGGCGCTATACAGGGTTGAAGGGGCCAGGTATTTTCTGGATTATTCCTGGTATCGATAAAATCCCCTCTATTATCTCCACACGGATTCAAACGTACTCATTCCGATCCGAACAAAGTTTAACTCGAGATAATGTGCCCGTTACAATTGATGCTGTGTTATTCTTCAAGGTTGTTGATGTTGAAAAAACTGTCTTAGAAGTTGAGCATTATCAATCAGCTACACAATGGGTTGCTCAAACAACACTGCGAGAAGTGACTGGACAAGTTGAACTTGACGAAGTACTTGCAGAACGAGAAAAAATTGCCCATCATATGCAAGAAATTGTCGATGAAAAAACTGAAATGTGGGGAATCAAAATCATGAGTGTCGAAATTCGTGATGTGGTTGTCCCAGGAAGATTGCAAGAAGCAATTTCTCGTCAAGCAGAAGCTGAACGGGAGAGACGGGCTCGTATCACTCTTTCTCAAGCAGAAAAGGAAGCCGCGAAGGGTATGATTGAAGCTGCTGAACAATATGCAACATCTCCATACGCGATGGAGCTACGTTGGATAAATTTATTATTTGAAGCTGCTACAGAAGGTGGAGCTACTATAATGATAGTACCTGCGAATATTCCAATTGCTGGATTTTCGGGAATGGGCTCCAGAGAAGGGTCTGGAAGCACAGGGCTACCGCCTGTAGGCGTATTTGGAATGAAACCCCTTCCTACCAAAGAGAAGAAAAAGAAAGAAGAATAAGAATGAACTGATTCTTACTTAACCATTTCTTTTCTATCTTCCCTTTTTTTCAGCTAAATATTTTTGATTATACTATTGATGAAGGACGGAGAAATATTCTTGTTTTTTTTATTTTTAGTTTTAAAAACACCAAAAAATAAATACATCAGAGAGATAGTATCCTTTATTATCAAGAATAACTGGATGCACTAGAATGTCAGTACAATCCTATTTTATACTTGGAAGACCGTTAAATTCCCTGTTAGCAGGATCAGCTGTTGCTATTGGTGCGTTAGCTGCCTTATCTGCCCCATTAACTTCCACCCAACTATGGTACATAATTCTAGGGTGCATTACAACTGGTTTTATTTCTGCATATGGGTATGCTATTAATGATATTTTTGATATTGAGATTGACAAGATTAATGTTCCACATCGCCCTATCCCGTCAGGTAATGTAAGTCTACAAGGAGCAAAATGGTTTGCAATCATTACTCTTGCATTAGGTATAATTTTTGCTTTTTTAATCGATCTAGTTGCGGTAGCATTAGCATTATTTGGAGGAGTTCTTCTTTATCTTTATGCAGGGTACTTTAAACGTTCTGGTTTTCCAGGAAACCTTATAGTTGCATTATTAGCAGCAATTCCATTTATTTTCGGTGGATTTGTTACTGCAAGTTATTCGACCTTAATTTACCCCGCCTCATTTGCATTTCTAATTAACCTTGGACGAGAGTTAATCAAAGATATTGAAGACGTTCATGGTGATAAATTAGAAGATGTTCAATCTATTGCTTTACGATATGGGGTAAAACCTGCAAGAAATCTTGCATACATAATTCTATTTTCTCTTGTAGTTATCATCCCATTCCCAGTTCTTCTAGGATTCTATAAAAGCATCCCTTTCTACATTGCAGTTCTTCTAATAATTGGAATCATAATTTACACAGTACCAATGGTGTTTAACCATCCTGAAGAAACAATTATCCAAAATACTACAGCCATAAAGCGTATTCTTAAGATTTGCATGACAATTGGTGTTGTTGGCTTTATGTCAGAGGGTTTAATTAACCTGTTTCATTATACTTTCTCTTAATCATCTTACTTCGCTTATAACATCGCCTGAATGGTTTCAATAATAATTGTAAAGGGTACAATAATTAAAATGGAAGGAGTTAAATCTCCAACGGGGATATCTTTAATTTCAAGGATCCGAATGCCTAATCCGAGGATTAAGACTCCTCCAATAACAGTAATCATACCTTGAACAGAATCGCTTAGCTGCGGTCCTACTAGTGCAGAAAGTAGGGTTATTGATCCTTGGTATACAAGAACTGGAATAATGCTGAAAATCACACCGATTCCCATTGATGCTGATAGAGCAATGGACATAATACCATCTAAGCCAGATTTAATAAGTAAAAGGTCAATTTCTTCCCCTAATCCATCTTTGATTGAACCAAGAATAGCCATCGGCCCTGTTTCAAAGATGATTGATGCCACTACAAATCCTTCGACAAAGGTGCTCTCTGAGCTTTTAGCTTTATTCTTAAACCATTCCCCCAATTTTTCAATATTTTCTTCAATCTTCACCCACAATCCTAAAATTCCCCCTAAGACAAGAGAAAACAATAAAATTAGAAACTCGACATTTGATATATTGTAAGAGAGAAACATTTCGACTCCGAGAAGCATAGTTAATAATCCAATGCTTTTGATGGTGATTTGTTTCATTTCGTCCGTAAATATAACTTTTCCTACGGTTATTCCTATTAATGTGCCGATAATTATAGCCAAGCAGTTAATTAACGTTCCTAGCAAGATTAACCATCTTATAATTCTCTTTATCGAATGCATTTAAATTGTCTAGATCTAATTTTTAAAATCAATTGCCTAATACAATCGACGCTTTCATATATCAAAGTAGAAAAGCTCAGTACAAGTCAAATACGCTGATTGGAGTAAGATAAGATGAGCATATCTGATAAACGGGTACGTAAAAAACGCCGATGGGGTAAAGTGTTTGAATATACTAGCTATGAGCGATCTCTTCTCGTTGGCGATGAATATGATTCTATGCTGAAAGATTTAACAGCTGAATACGAAAAACGGAAATCTATCGTTGTTACTCCTCAAGAAATCGCTGCACGTAATGATATTCGTGTTTCGGTAGCGAAAAGGCTCCTAACAGATCTGGAAGAGAAAAAAATCTTGAAAAAAGCGTTCTTCAATAGACGATTATGCGTTTACGTGAAGGCCTGAAGTCTAGAGTTTCACAACTCTCCTAAACACTAACTTTTTTCTAAATTCTTTTCTTACCTTTGAGAGAAGAATTTAAAGAATCCTTTGAAATTTATTGATCAGTCTTCTCCATATCGATTGAGAGATCTCTATTACTAGTCTCTTAATGATTTAACAGGTGGAAATTTGACCTTGCTAGAAAATATCAGACTTATGAAGTCTTTACTACGAACAGGATGGATCCGTTCTGGTGTGCCAAAATGTGATATTGAATCTTTGGCGGATCATTCTTGGGCTGTAGCTGCGTTAACATTCCTTTTTTGCTTAGAAGAAAATGCCGTAAGAGAAAAACACGGAAAAAAACCTCTTCTAAATACTGAAAAGGCAGTTTTATTCGCCTTGTTTCATGATTTTCCAGAATCAGAATACATGGATATAGATAAAAGCATATATAATTTAACAGAATCAGAAGTGACATCTCAATTCCTTCATAGTGTTGAAGAACAGGCTATTGGAAAGATTAGTGGGCGCCTTGATAGTGGTCTTAGAATGGAATTTCAAAAGGTTCTCGTTAATGACAACACAGCTGAATCAAGGATTGCTAGGGTTGCAGATCATATTGATGTCATGCAACAAGCGATTTGTTATAGGGATAAGAATTGGATTGCTGAAGAACAAAGCTCCTCCTTCCATAAATATGCACTAGAAGAACTCCAAAAATACCTTGAAGAATTTATGTTTTTACGATCCTATCTTGAAAGAAATATGTTTTTCGAATCTGTCAGAGAGTAACTAGATTTTTACTCCTGCAACCCAGTAAATTCAATTACTTTTTTGATAAATTCAATACTTGTTGCCATAAAGTTTTCTGACTCAGGAAGTTTAATTCCCAATTTAAAAGCATGCGCTTTTTCCAATAACGGATAATAGGGTGAAAATTCTGACTCATTTCCCCAAACCTCAATGATTTCTTCATGGATATCTGGTTTCACCAGATCCATTGTTACTGATTTTACACCCGCTTTATAGCAAGACAAACCAAATGCAATATCAATTATAGAAGCCCCTATGAGATAATCTAGTTCATCTTCGGGTAAATCTTCCTCTTTTGCCGTATTAATAATTTCATCAATTTGAGAAACAGCTTCTGCTATGAGCAATTTTGCTGATCCCTGTACCTGCTCATCCGTAAATTCGAGGTCTTTAAAGAGATTCTCCCCAGCAAGAAGTTCTCCATCTTTAGCATAGAGAGCATGAATATGTGTAAAATCTGGACCAAATTTCTCTAGTTCGGCAATATCATCCTCTTTTAGGATCATTAGATCGAAGATATGGGCAATTTCTGGTGTAATAATCTCTTCTGCAATATTTGATATGATTTCAATTGCTTTTTCTGAGTCTTTTTCCGCAGTAAGGACGATTAAGAAATTAATATCACTTTCTCCTACCACATGCAACCGTTTTGCATAAGATCCGTAAATCATTAGACTTTTAATGTCTTCTTTCAATTCAGGAGTAGCTAAGAGTCTCTGAGATACCAATCTTGTTAACATTTCATACTCTGAGGCTTCATCGACTGGAATTCCGGCTCCAGACTCACTTAAATCCTCCTCCTCCATAGAGTTTACTTCACCAATTACTTCTTTGATTAATGCGACCGAAGATCTTACTTGAGCTTTAGCCTCTGGATTTTCTGCTATTACTTGCTTAAGAACTGAAGTTAATGATGCTTCACCTTGATCGAGTCGTACTTGCATTGCATATTCTTTTATAAGCTCTCGTAACTCTGATTCTTCCATGATAAGACCTCTGATGATCAAAAGAGACCCGTTGAGTCTATTTTTTCACTGATGAATCTAGATTTTATAAAGATTCGATTGAGATAGAAATCTAGTGGATTCGATTATTATTAAATTTTCAAAGCTTCAATACCATTCTTAAGCTTATTCAGTTATGCATCAAAAATATTGGGAAAGTAAAAGGCAATTTTCAATGGTTTAAAGCTGTCAACACTAAATACTCAAATAATATCACGATAAACAAAAATAGCAGAATTACAACTGAAATCAACCCAAAGATCTTCTTACATTACCGCAATACGTTGGTATGAGTAATGATCGATGCACATGCACATTTATTACCCGACTTTATGAAAAATATCGATTCCAAGGTCGAAAATGCTAAGAATGAAGGTCTTCAAGCTGTAATAAATAGTGCAATAGAACCTCATCAATTCGCTTTTGCATCACAGCTGGCTGAGGATCATCTTGGATTTATTTTCACAACATTGGGATTTGCACCCCAAAAAATTAAACAACTTTCATTTGAAGATTCATTTCGGGAAATTAGTCAAAATGCATCAATAGTGGCAATAGGAGAGGTTGGGTTGGATTATCACTGGATTACTGAACGGAATTGGCGAGAAAAACAACAAGATACGTTTCGAAGATTCATTGAGCTTGCGAATTCTCTTAATAAGCCACTTGTTATCCATTCTCGAAAAGCAGAATCTGATTGCATCAATATTTTAGAACGATTTGCCAAAGTACCAGTGTTAATGCACTGTTTTGCGGGAAATATGAGCGAAACAGAAAGAGTTATTGATTTAGACTGGATGATTTCAATCCCAACCGCAGTAGTTAATCGGAAGAAACATCGTAAAATAGCACGAAAAGCACCATTAGAACATGTTGTTGTTGAAACTGATTCTCCCTTTCTTAGTCCAATCCCAAGGAAGCGGAATGAACCTGCAAACATAAAATATGCAATAGAGGAATTGGCAAAATTGAAAAGCACTTCATTTGAAGAGGTAGATAAAATCACCACTCAAAACACAAAGCGATTCTTTAATATATAGTCATTTAGATAAAAATGTGATTCCTATGACACTTCTTGAGTATCGTCAAAAAACTATCGACAAAATGAGCGAGCAGACGTACGATCTCCTTGTGATAGGAGGTGGAATAACAGGAGCAGGTATTGCACGCGATGCAGCTCTCCGGGGTCTCTCCGTAGCATTAGTAGAAAAAGCAGATTTTGGATACGGAACAAGTAGTGGTTCCTCTAAGCTAGTACATGCAGGTCTTCGCTATATTGGTCAAAAAGAGTTTCGACTTGTGCGTGAGGCATCTATTGAACGTAAAAAAATCTTAGAAATGGCTCCCCATATTACTAGACCAATAAAATTTCTTGTGCCATTACATTCAGACACGATTCTGACAAAGAACAGGCTACGATTGGCAATATGGCTGTATGATATCTTAGCGAATTTTAGAAACTATACTTTTCATAAGATTTTTAATCCTGTTAAAGCTAAAAAGCTATTACCCAGTCCTATTCGTGAAACTAACTTTCAAGGAGCGGCTTTATACGGGGATGGTCATATGGATGACGCTCGTTTGACTCTCGAGGTAATCTTATCGGCTGAAAAAGCTGGTGCAGATGTATTGAATTATTGTTCTGCTGAAGATTTTCAAACTCAAAGTTCAGAGGGGATTGATATTGTAACAATGCGTAACCAAACTAACAAGCAGGTTTTTACGGTTCAAACGAAAACTTTAGTACTTGCATGCGGACATTGGAGTGATAAATTAATCAGTCAAATTGATTCTTCATTCTCTTCTTGGGTACGTCCAACAAAAGGAGTACATCTAATTACGAGAAGATTCTATCACGAGGATTATGCTGTAGTCATTCCCGTTGATGATGGAAGAATAATTTTCATTGTACCATTTGGTGAGGATCAGCTGGTTGGGACAACAGACACTGATTATACAGAAGATTTTGATTATGTTCCAGTGACAGAGGAAGATGTACATTATTTGATAGATGCGGTTAATTTTTTGTTCCCGGGCTCTCTTACAGAGGAGGATGTTCTTAGTGCTTATTCAGGGATACGTCCATTAATAGTTTCTGATCCTACTAAATCAGAATCAGACGTTTCTCGTAATCATGAGATTCGAATGATTAGACCAAATACTTTCGCTATAGTAGGAGGAAAATATACCACCTATAGGGCTATGGCAAAGGAAATGGTGGATAAAATTGCTAGAGTACTGGAGAAGAAAGGGAAGTGTAGCACTGACAAGGTTCCAATTAACGGTTGGATTTCAACAAAACGTATTGGATGGGAGGCTTGGTCTCGTATTGCCTGTGAAAATATGATGATTCGTTACAAGTTACCAGAACAGGTTGCGAAACATCTGCTAAGGTATGGGAATAATTACATCAAGCTACTTGAAGATATAAAAGAGGAACCGCAATCGATGGAATTAATTTCAAAACTACGGCCGTATATTTTTGGAGAAATCAAGTATTCTGTTAAGTTTGAGAAAGCAGTCACATTACAAGATATTTTATTCCGACGAACACAAATCCAATTATCATTTGAACAGGGACTAGATTCGGTTGATGCCATTGCTCAATATATGGGTAAGTTGTTAGGATGGTCACCAGCAGAACTAGCAAAAGAAATTGATGATTATAAGAAAGCGTTGGTCTGGGTTAAGAAATAAGTTTCATCAAGGGAAAATTACAAAGTATTTGCGAAGGAGTATTTTTCTGCATAGACAATGAACATCCAGATTACTTCTCTTGCCGATAATGGATTACCTTTAGATGCTTCTGTATTTAGCTCATAAACAAGCTCATTATGAGCCTTAATTTCGTTTAGGGTTTTTTTTCGTTCCTCAATGATCGTTTGAATTACCAAAGAAGATCCTTTTCCTATTCCTGGACATGTATTCACAGAGTCTTTTGCCCAGAAGAAAGGATTTTCAGTTTGATCCTCAAGGAACGCGATTGGATAATTTCTACATGCGCGAGGCCGGGAATTATATATAGAACAATTTGGTTTCATGTAAAAAGTACAATTTTGCCCATTAATCTTCCGTAGTCCTGGAATTATTTCTCCATCTGACGTTTTAATTGATGAAAGGACAAGTTTTTTCCGCAATTCAGAGCTTAGATTATCCTCGACTCTATAAAATGTGAGCTTTTTGAGAAGATACTCAAAATCTTGTTCTAATCCAAGATAAATGTGGAATATATCTACAAAAGTGGTAGTCACAATAATCTTCGGATCACAACAACAATGCCCACTTTGTTGACATTGGAAGCAAAGTTTTTGATCTGTATTATTGCTCAATACCGATCTTCCTCCAGTGGAACGTCATAATTACAATTTTTACAGTATATTCGCGTAAATCTCTGTTCACTTAACGGATCCAGATACGTTTCCATAATAAACGGCTCCTTACATTTCCCACAGCGCTCTTTAATCTCTTCAACTTTTATTCGGACCCCAAGCGGTGGATTTTCTGCCATACGGGCTATCACTCTGAGCGTTTTGTTTAATTTATCCCTTTTATCCTAAAGAGGAGCAGTTTAGAGAGAAAAACTCTTCTTATACTCTCTTTAATCGGTGACTAATAAACCATTATTTCAAAAGCGAGCTGTTTTGAAATAGAATAACAGAAGACTCTGACGAGAGAGTCACTGGAAAGAATTCTAAAAAATTTAAATGCAATAATTGGTCCTTTTAAAAAAGAAAAATTCGGTTAATCCTCATAGGACTCTTCACGGAGTTTTTTAAGTTTCAATTGATGCGTAACATACCCTGCAATCTGATTCCTTAATCTTTTCGAGTGGATTTTAGCCACTTTCGAAACAATGTCTTTATTATGCTCAAATGAATCAGGAGATAAATGTTCTTCATATTCTTTAACGATTTCACGGGAAATAACTTTTACTGCGGATGTTCGGACTTTGCCCATATTTTTCATTATCCTACTGAGTAACTCTTCTAATACCTACACCTTAGTTATGATTAGAAGAGTAATTACGCTTCTGGTAACGTTTACTCTAGAAATTTTTAAAGCTTTCAACTACTCATTTCACGAAATCCAGATCATCTAAATATTCAGGGAGTTAAAGTAATTTTCTGTGTTTCTCTTAGCGTTGAAGACCTCATGGTTAAGCAAAGTTCTGTAGTCACTTTAGGTGATTTAATTACCCAGTTTAAAATGACAGTATTGCCTTCTAAAGTTGGAAGTTCAATAATAGGATTTTGTTCGGGCTCAAAAATGAGTTTTGGAATGCCTGAAATTTCAAATTTTATTTCTCGGAGGGGATCACAGTTTTTTGGCTGAGAGATTTCCCAAGAGATTAAAATTCGGTTATCATAGAACTTCGACACCTCAGGTGAAGGGAATAGCATAAGAGATTAAGCTTCCATTTTAGTCATTTTTTGAATCCTGGGAAGAAAACTAGTTGCTCAGTTTTGTTATGAATACAAATCCGATTTGAGATGAGAATTTCTATTAAAGAAATGATGCGAGATTCATCCCAAGGGACTAATTGTCGAATTAGAGAAATTGATATCTCACCATAATCACTAATCCCATCAGAAATCGCGGAAAGGAAAGTTCTAACTTCACTTGAGAGTGAAAATGGTTCAAAGATATATCCTCCTTTCTCCGTGTGGATTATTCCTTCTTTTTTGAGAACATTGAGAGCCGTTTCAATATCTTGAATATCACACTGCCACCACGGTCGGTGCTTATGAAACAGTGAAGAAATTTTGTGAAGAGGAACTGATTCTAAGTTAACTCGTTGGTATGCCAATCCAAATGAAATAAGATCTGAGGCCAATCGCTGATAAAAATCTGTTTTGCCTTTAAAATTCGGCCTTTTAAACAAAGAATCTGGTAAAAGAGACACAGGTAAATTTGAAGACAATTTCAAGTCTAATAAGTAAGTAGAAAATTCCTGTGGAAAATAACCAATTTTGGAAGTTTCTTTTAATCCCTTAGTGAGTAGAGACTTCGCTTCTTTATCAGCTGAGTCAGAAATATTTTTTAATTTTGCAGCTAGTTTATCATGAAGCTCTTTACTTGATTTTGGATCTGGAATGAAGTTGACCTCCA
>JAEOTC010000034.1 GCA_016840035.1 Candidatus Hodarchaeota archaeon
CAGTCGATACAGGATTCAGGCGTCGTATGGAATTTCATTGGGCTAGAATTCCCTTCACTTATCTTCTGACAGGTTTTAATCTGAAAATTTCTAGTATGATAGACGCAGGTTTTGGAATGCTTGAAGAAAGAATGAAATAAGGCTGAAGCAAAGGACTCTCATTGGATTGTTATTCCTCAATTGATTCCCAAGTATGGCCAATAATTTCAGGAGGGATGTTTTGCAAGTATTCAACTAAGGAGGGCATACCAAATCTTTTTATTGCAAGTTCAGAGCTAAGATCTTTGACCTCTTTGTATAAACTTACAGCTCGAATAATTTGTACCTGCGAGAGAACCAATCCTTCAGGGATTCGAATTGCAACATAAATTACCAATCCGAAACCAATGATGAGGATTGCGTTGAGTAAAGGAATATCAGGAAACCATGGAAGGGACAGAATCATATAAATTAATCCAATCACTCCTGCAGAGATCATCAACCTGCGAGCTAAGATGATTCTCTCTGATGAATAAACAGGTTTCACAGTCCAATATGCATACAGAAGGATGGCCCATACGTACATATGAAAAAGTAAGCGTAAAATACCGTGAGCTGTAGAATAAATAATTACTCCTCCAGTAGTCATAATTCCTGCACCGAATGGGTAGTAGGTTGAATGCGTACGCGGCATTTCCATGAACAAGACAATTGCATTGTCAGGTTGGGGGGACATAACCTCCCAAAAAAGTATTAAGAACATTAAAAGAGCGTACCAAATGATGCCCGTGTACCAAACGACTCGGGGAGTGCGATCCCACCTCATTCTTACAGAATGAAGAAACCAAAGAAAGAATAATGAATTATACAACCAATGATCCAGTTGCATAATAAATAACTCCTTGGTCACAATACCAATGACAGAAGTGGTTAGAAGGATGGAAAAAGTGAAAAAAGCTGCTGCAAATATTAAATAGTCCTCAATTCCCGTACGACGGTATTGTTTCGCAATTAAAACAGCTGGTATAAGTGCTATACTCGCTAAGAATAAATTAACTAATTCTATGAGACCCAAATCAGTCATGCGATGTTCAGTTGATTGCTACTTTTTAAGACTTGTGAAAACTTGCAAAATCATATTTTTTAGTACTTTTCCTAAAGAATTATCCAAAAAATGTACCATAAATAATAAAATATCCTAAAAAAGTATCTTTTTCTGTGAAAATATAATGGTTTCAAAACCAAATGAAGAGGAATTTTCGTTTGCTGTTGATATCTCTAATGTAACCAAAACATTCAAGATTGGAAAGACAACCATCACTGTTTTGAAGAATTTAGACTTTCAGTGTCACGAGAATGAATTTTCAATAATTTCAGGCCCTTCTGGATCAGGAAAATCCACGATTCTAACAATTATTGGCGGTCTCACTCGTGTAGACGAGGGTAGCGTGAATGTTCTCAATCATCTTTTAACAGAAGAGTCAATCACTGAAGAATCACTTGCTATTTTTCGATCGACGTATGTTGGATTTGTCTTTCAAACTGGACACTTGATTGACTCTCTGACAGTATATGAAAATGTATTATTACCCGTTAATCTTGCTCAGAGGGATGAAATGGATTATAAAGAAAGAGCTTGGGATTTATTACGAGAGTTCCGTTTGGAAGACAGAGCTCACTCATTACCAATAATGATATCAGGAGGAGAATATCAACGAACCGCATTTATTAGAGCACTAATTTTGGATCCAGATTTACTTCTGATTGATGAACCTACATCGAATCAGGACAAAAATACCACAGAGACGATTATAAAGAAACTGGAAAAATTGAAAGGTCAAAGAACAATCATTGTGGTAACACATGATAGGGAGATTTACCCATTAGCAGACAACATTTACATTCCAGTAGATGGGAGACTGAGCCTTTATCAAATGGATGAGTGATTATGGGTAGTCTCAATCTCGCAATAAAGGATATTAAACGACAAAAACAGCGATCACTACTATTTATCGTTGTCCAAGCGTGTATTACTGCCTCAGGGATGATTGTATATGGTTTAAGTCTTGCGATTCAAGCTCAAATAGGTCAAACGAAGGCCTATTTTAACAATTCAATCATTCAAATCTTTAATGACCATCTTACCTTCTTATTCAATTTCGCATTAGTTGCTGGAATAGCTGTTGCAGTCATTTTAAGCTGTCTTTTAACAGTCGCACGGATGAACGACCTAGCAATACTTCTTGCGTTAGGTGGTACTTTTAAGCAGATTCAGCGAGTTCCTCTAGCACAGATATTCGTAATAACCCTCATTGCTGGAGTGATTGGTTGGATTGGGGGAATAGTGGGTCTTTCTATCTTTCTACTCTTATTACAATTTACAACAGTGAATGCATTGGAAGTTTTGAATTTTCCTTTTGGAATCAGTTATATTGCTGTTCAAATCATTGGAACTTATGTTTTTGCTGGATTCATTGTCAATATGCTTCTCAAGAAAAGGTTCAGAGAAATTATCGATGGACAATACGATGTTGTCCAAGTTGATTCTGATAAATTCTGGGGAATAAAACTCTCAATGAAAAACCGCATTGGATTTCGTCTGGCGTATCTTTTCTCCAAACGATCAAGAATATTGAATTGGGTAATGATTACAGGGACTTTCATGCTTATTTTTTTGACAACATTTGGAATTTTGGGAGGCAACATTATCCAAGAAACCACGAACTCTTATATTTCCCGGGGTTATGGAAGTAATGTTTATGTTGTTACTCCGAAAGAAATCTCACCTGTTCTACGTGAACTTTATGATCCTGAAGTTGAACTTCAATTTGATGCTTCCGTCATAAATTCCGAGAATGTTGTACCAACCTCTTTTTTTGACCAGTTGGTAGGAAACTATGTTTTTGAACCTCGTCTTTTGTTATCAGGTGTCGCAAAAATGATAGTCGCAAAAGCTTATGTTCCTTCTGAAGGATGGCCAGAAGGAGGGGGGAATAGAACATTGGAGACCTTTTATTGGGGTGTTGAGTCTTCTTTCTCATTATTTGACTATTATGGAGTAGGTATCGCTTCTCCAACGTCAGACACTGTTCAAATCGGTGATGGTATGATTCGTTCCTATTTTGATGAACAAATCTTACACTCGATTATCCCTGCTGGTGATGTCGAAGAAACAAAAAGGTATAAAGTGAACGGGGTGATAATGGATCCGTTTGCACGTGGATACAGTGTTTTTATGGATTCTCAAGAATTAGCTTATCTAAGGAACCTTCCAGATCCAAACGCGAAAAATGTTGTTTTTATCGCGGATCCTGATGAACAAATTTTCACCCTAATTCAAAACTTTGAACAACTTGATTATTTTTCTCTGGATATTTATAAAGAAAAATATATGGGAGTAAGTAATTCGTTTTGGATTATATCTACAATTGCGTTCATCCCAGCAATGGTATCTGCAGGGTTATCATTGGTTGCATACTCAGGTTTAATTGCTAGAATAATTCTTAACAAAGATCTTAAAATCCTTCATGCATTAGGAGGCAATCAAAAGACTTTAATGCGAGTAATAGTTTGGGTTAACCTTCTCCTTGTAGTGTATGCAGCTCCTCTAGCTGTTTTTGTTGGTTTTGCTTCCGCGTACTCCTTTTTAATCACTGATCCTTATTTTCCTTCCATTCAAGCATGGTTGGTTCTTGGAATAGAATTCTTAATTATGGCATTGATCATTTATAGATACCTTCATTATCTCTTTAGAGAATTCTATGGGGGTTTTTAGAATTTGTATTACTCCTTATTAATTAGAAGGATGATATAATGCTTGAAAAAATAAAGTTGCTAGAAGAAAGGTTAGATCGAATTAAGCAACTTCTCCTTAAGTTAATTGAGGATGAATCTTTCACTGAAGAAGAACGTGCCAGAATAGCTGAATCAGACCGAATTATGAAAAATAAACAGATATATAAATTAATTCAAGTGAAATGATGAAGAGAAATCCTGAATCTTAGGTTCATCTCCTACAAATAGATTCCAGAAAGCTTTAAAAGAGGAGGAGAATGTTAATATTATATATTCATATTCATTTTTCGAATAGATTTAGAAGAAAAATAGATTAAACTTATTAATATCACAAAGTAATAGAATTATTGTTGAAGTAAAAGTTCTAAGGGAACATATACAATGACAATAGCCAATCTCCCTCTGAAAAGTCAGCAAGAACTATCCATGATAATTTCAGCACTTCAAAGAGAAGAGAAGATATTAAAATGGGAAATAGAGAAAACAATTGATCGACTAAAGGATTTTGAAAGTCAGAAGAATCTAAAAAGTGATATCTTTTATCAAAAATATCAAGCAGGAGAAATGGGGGATGGTGAGGAAATAATGAGTTGGGCAGGGGAGTATAAATTCTTTATTCGTTTCAAAGCAAAATTATCACGCCTTGAAGAGTTGATCACTGAGTGCCAAAAACTTATGACCACATAGAGGACTATTTTAACTTAATACGGAATATTTTGTCAGAGTTTGATTACCTGATTGTTTCATCTGAAATTAAGTATGAGACAAGAACTGCAGAAGAGGGAACTATATCAGGATTTTTATGCTTAATAAATAAGAGTGAACTCCATATCTGTGAATACATTACGATTGAAGATAATTGTCTTGTACGTTCAACATATCGATTTCACTGGCAAGATAATAAGAAACAAGTTATTGTACGGTGGGATAACGCACCTCATTTCCCAAAACTTGCCAAGTTTCCTTTTCATAAACATACTGCTGATAAAGTAGTCCCAACAGATTCAACCAATCTTCTCCAAGTTTTGGAGAATATCAGAGATCAAATTGCATTAATTTTACCCGAGGATTAAAACGTCTAACGATGAGTAATGGTCACGTCAGATGGAACTTCTATCATGGAATGTAAACGGTTTACGGGCTTGTATCAACAAGGGATTCATAGAATGGGTTAAGCAACGAGACCCTGATATTTTATGCGTTCAGGAAACCAAGGCCCAACCAGATCAAATATCCTTTTCATTCGATTTCCCAGATTACAAGATCTACTGGAGTTCAGCAAAAAAGAAGGGATATAGTGGGGTAGCAACTTTTACGAAGCAGAAACCTCTTTCAGTTTCAAAAATGGGAATTAAAGAATTTGATGAAGAGGGGAGATTCATCAAGTTAGAGTTCAAAGAATTCTACCTAATTAATACCTATTTTCCAAATTCTCAACGGGAGTTAAAACGACTGGACTTTAAATTACGATTTAATCGAGCATTATTGAAATATATCGAAAAAATTCGAAAAAAGAAAAATGTAGTAATATGTGGTGATTTCAATGTGGCTCATACGGAGATTGATCTCAAAAATCCGAAATCAAACCTAAAAAACGCGGGATTTTCTCCGAAAGAACGAGATTTCTTCAGTAATTTACTCGAGCACGGCTATATTGACACATTTAGAGAGTTTGATCAATCCCCAGAGAAATACACTTGGTGGACTTATCGTTATAATGCCAGAAAGAACAATGTTGGCTGGCGAATTGATTATTTTGTTATCAACAAAGAATTCAGGGAGCGACTGGAATCAGCTTTTATCTTAACTGATGTGATGGGATCAGATCATGCGCCAGTTGGAATAAC
>JAEOTC010000035.1 GCA_016840035.1 Candidatus Hodarchaeota archaeon
GATATCCTGCTAAAATGCTAGTTAGAGACTGCAAGAAGTACTCCTGTCTGACTTGTTCAAGGTTCTCCAAGGAATTTAGAGTATTATAGCTATTCCTGACCTTTCGGGAGAAATCGGCATAAATAGTTCCCTCTAATGTCGAAAAAGCACTTGTTAGAGATGACGAATTAATTAGATCTTCAAAATCCGCTTTTATCCGATAATGAAGGGGAATAATCAGAGAATCGATACTGGAGACAATATTCTTGATCGCTAATTTTCTGAAAACCATACAAATATTATTAAGATCAATTTCTATGCCAATAACCTTTTCTGCAATGGTTTTACTCATTCTCTTGAGACTGATGATCTTTTCATTCCACAATTCCATATAGAACGCACGATCTAATCGGTATACAATCTCAAGAGGATTATTAGTTTCCTCATACACATCCATTGACGATAAAATTGTTTGTTTAAGCCATTTCTCAGAAAAAGTACTAGCTAGTTCTGGAATCGAAGTAACTTCAGAGGCTTGAATAAGTTCCACACGTTCCTCAGGAGAGGCGATAAATCGATTTGTTAAATCCAAGGGCTTAGTGTCTGAGTTATGTAGCTTATGAATAATATCTTCAATAATTTTTAGAGATTCTTTCCTTAAGTTGAAAAATAAAAATTCTTGATCCTTTTTTGGAAGATTTTGAATTAATGAATAGATTTCGACTTGGAGTGAATCATTTAAGGACTTTTCAATCTGAAGTGATAATTGACTAGAATCGAAATCTAGATCATCAAATGCCTTCTCATACCGAGGTTTCTCTGATAAATTATTTGTTCCTTCTGTAACCGAAAGAGAGAGTAAATTTTCATAATCACTGGCGGATAAAAGTTGACTTCTACGAGCTTTGATCCTAGCGTTGATGAAAGAATAGTCTTTTGCTTCTTGGATCTGATGAAAAGCCATGTGATCACTTTCTTGACGTAAATATTCGATTATTATGTTGGAGAGGTAAATCTACGATTTTCTTTAAATGGATTAAATTTCCGTCCAGTACCCTGAAATCCTAATTTTCCGAAGAATTCCACCCAGCAAAGACGTAACGATTGTAGGAAAGATACCAGTAATTCAAGGGGGATCACGATAAATCCACCAACAATCATTCCAGGAAGGAAATCGAACAATGTAGGATGCGCAGGTGTTCCAGCAAGGACTTGAATGAAGACCAATGACAACGAACCGTGAACAATATTATATGCAAAAATACGAGCAAATGAGATTGTATTGGAAATCATTGTGATCATATAGTCTAATAATTCACCAATACCATCCATTCCATGTCTGAAATGATAGATAGTTGATAATATCAAAGGAAAAATGACTAACGCCAGTGGATAACTCATATTCAATCCAGGAATGGCAAAAACCGGAATTCCCCAATTTTCTACCTGTAAACCATGAAGTAACTCTCCTACTGGACTTACAAAATCGATATGGTAGTGATGCATATGATCTTGTTGATACTGGGCGATAGTTTGTAAAGCTTTAAGATCAAACTTTCCTTCCGTGACTGTTAACCATAAAGTTGGATTTGGGCCGAATGTAAAAACTAAGAAGATTAATCCGATGTAAAACAATAAAAACATCCCTGGGAGAAAAACCGCTTCACTTTTATTATGACCCCAATGCCCTAAAAATTGCAAAATTAATGCAAATGCGATTACAAGGAATCCAATGAAGAGAGAAAGTTCTAATAGCGCAAATTGCCCTCCTGCAATCTCTGGGGAAAACCATAGAATAGGAAAACCAACTTCTAGTGCATGATGCCCACCTAATCCACGATAACTCCCAAATAAAAACCCAAAGATCATGGCGGTAATTCCCATTGTTACAAGAACTGGTCCACCTTTATCAAAATATGTCTGAAGCTCTGCTAACATCGAATTTTTAGAATATTTACTAGGTTTAAGTGATAGACCATAAGCACCAATGAGAAAGACAACGAATCCATCAATGACATCTCCAAACATTATTCCAAAGAAAATTGGTATAAATATGCTTAGGATTTTTGTAGGATCCCATTCATTATATCCTGGGGTTCCGAAACCATGTATCAAATCTTCATAATTGCGAGAATATGGATTATTGTGAATAGATGAAGGAAATTCAGAGCTTTCAAGCTTCGGTTTCTCAATAATGTTTAATTTTATTCCCGCATCGGTTTTTCCAATCATTTTTTTGAGAGATTTTATTTGTCTCTTCGGGATCCATGCCCAAATGATATATTTTCCATTTTTTAGTTGACTTCTTTGCAATAATGAAATCCGAGTTGCCTCTAATTCTAACTGTTCAGTCATCGAATGAATGTTGCTGATTTCAGAAGCCAATTCTGTATTGATTTTCTCTTTGAGGTTTGTATAATCTAATTCGAGGTGTTCCAAGAGAGAATTTGCTTTGGCCTTTGCCTCTTTTGGTGGGCCAACTATTTTTGGAGGGATTGTAATTGGTTCAAATCCCAAACCACTCAATAAACGATCTAATGGACCACTAAAACGTTTCATCACACCAATCAGACATATGGTTTTTGTTTTATCTGGTCTAATCGGTTTGTAGATGAATTCCCCACCAGTGAGTTGGTCTAGAGCCATTTCCAATCTAAAACTGTGAATTCCTTTTAAAAATCCGAGAACAGCGTAAAAATGAGTTCCTGTGCCAAAATCTTGAACATCATGTATATCTAAATCCTGTAATGCATCGAGTGATTGAACAGCGGTACGTACTTCTTTCAAGTTTAATTCTTGGGCTTTAAGATTTTCTACTTCGGAAATGACATGCCCAATTCGATCATGTAGCTTTTCTGCATCGAGATTAAATTCTTCTAATTTATCTTGCTCGAGATTCACCTTTTTGTGCTTTTTAGTCAGGGAAAGCTCGTTAATTAAATCAGTAAGAGCGGAAAAGTTCTCTAATAAGGATATAGTTTTCGATTCCTCCTTAGATAGGGGATTGGGTTCGATATTGATTGTTTTTACTAGATCTATTAATTCTAGATCAAGTCGTGCCCCAACTTTACTTAGAAAAGATCGGCCTGCAGTGTGATCGACTGTAATTTTGGCAATACTCATACGTTCTGGCTTTAGACCCACATTGACACCTCTGAACTCGTTAATATATGAATAACTATCTCAGTGTCAATTTCGCTCTTGGATAGATAAATTTGCCGTACATTATATCGATGATGTGAAGCTGAACTTTATTAAATGCAAAGTCTGAATCAATGGCTATGCAGGAGGCAATCTGGGATAGAAAAATATTTCTGGATAATTTGGAAATTATCCCTGGTAGATATTCAGAAATTGTGGAAGCAGTAATTACGGGCAAAAAAACGAATTTTCAAAAGAACTCAATAAGTTTTAACAATCAAATGAGAGGTTTACATTACGTAAATATGATTTCTGAACTCGAAAATGACCAACCTCTCTTAGCTTTATCTCGTCAAATATTTCTTTCTGAAGTATTAGAAAAATTAA
>JAEOTC010000165.1 GCA_016840035.1 Candidatus Hodarchaeota archaeon
GCCAATAAATTATTGGACGATTATTATGACGAACGAGGTTGGGATAAACAAAGTAGTTATCCCACAATAAGTAAAATTCAAGCGCTAACTTTAGACAAATATCTTTAGAATTGATCTTCTAATTAGATTAATTATTATGGAGTTATAATCAATAGATAAATTTAGATTTTGTTCAATTAAACTTCAGTTATATATATCATCAGCTCTAATTATGTAATATATTTCTTTAAAAATAGATTTAGATGTTATAAAATGGTAAATTCAGATAATATAGATAGAGTACATCTGTTAAAAGTAATCGCGTTAGATACAGGGGGTACCATGACTGATTCCTTTATTATTGATGAGAAGGGTAGCTTTGCTGTGGGAAAAGCATTAACAACTGGAAAAGAAGAATCTATTGGAATCTTAAACTCAATTGCTGATTCATTAAACGAATGGAAAAAAGATTTACAAGAAACGGGTTCTGGCGTGGAAGCTTTAGTGTATTCTGGTACAGCTATGTTAAATAGACTTTTAGAACGAGAAGGAAACGATAATATTGGGGTTATTACTAATGCTGGATTTGAAGATCTCCATCGGTTAGGTAGGGCGTTACAATGCTGGATGGGACTTGATTATGCAGGACGGCTCCATGCCAGAGAACACGAACATCCTCCCTCTCTTATTCCAAGAAAGAACTTTAAAGGTGTAAGAGGGAGAATTAATTTTTGGGGAGATGAACTGATTCCTCTTTATGAGAAAGATGTAGAGAAGGTTGTAGAAGAGTTATTAGACATAGGAGTAGATTGCATATGTGTTTGTTTACTCTGTTCTTACATGAACTCAAGTCATGAAATGCAAGTAGAAAGAATAGCTAAGCAAATTATGAAAGATATAGGAGCAGAGATACCAATAATCCTTTCTTCTGAACATAATCCTGTAAGAGGTGAAACACCAAGATTGAATGCTCTTCTAATTGAGCAGTATGCTGCAGAACCTTCAAGGAAACAATTAATATCAATAGCTGAAACGCTTAAAGATAAAGGCGTACCAGCACCTCTTAGAATCTTAACATCTTATGGAGGAACTATGTCTCCGTACTCGAAATCACTTATTCCTACTATGGTTTCAGGACCAATTGGAGGTATGATCGGTAGTAAATTCATAGCTGAAAAATATGGTATTCAAAACTTGGTTTCTTCAGATGTTGGAGGGACAAGTTTTGATGTAGGATTAACTATGGAAAAATATGTCCCGACTAAGTGGGAAAGCTCACTCGGTGGATTTATCCTAAACATTCCCATGATAGCTTTGGATTCAATTGGAGCGGGTACAGGTATGTATGTAAGATATAATGATGTTTCTGGAAGACTAGAATTTGGTCCTGAAAGTGCTGGATATCGTATTGGAGTGTGCAATGAGCAGTCTGGAGTAGAAAAAGTCACGATGACAGATTGTAGTTTGATCCTTGGTTATCTCAATCCAGTTTATTTTTTAGGTGGTAAAGTTCCTTTAAACAAAAAAAGAGCATTCAAATATATTGAAGATCAGTTAGCTACACCTTTTAAAACCGATCCCTTTGAAACTGCAAGAGGGGCTTTAGACTTAATCGAGATTAATATGAAAAACCATCTAAATGGGATGATTCAAGGTCTTGGATTTAGACCTGAAAATTATACTCTTTTAAGCTTCGGTGGTGGTGGACCGCTCCATGTAGCCGGTTATTCAAAAGGTTTATCATTTCAAAATATTATGATACCTGAATGGGCTCCTGCTTTTTCAGCTTATGGGTGTGCTTGTGCTGATCACTCATATAGGCACGAAATATCAGTAGATTTAGTTATCGATCCAGATAAAGCCATGAGTGGTTTTGTTGCTTCGATGCTTAGCTCAACATGGAATGACTTGAAGATTAAAATTAGTAACGAGTTTGAAAAAGAAGGTAGAAATCCTGAAGAGATGGAATTCAAACCCTCTCTTAAGTTACAATACTTTGGAATGTTGAAGGATTTAGAAGTTGAATCACATACCGATACACTGACAGCAGAGTATTCAGCAGAGTTGGATCGTTTTGATTCGCCTGACCTACTAGTAATTCTTAAAAGATATGATGATCTTTTTGAGAAAATATTTAGGAGAGGAACTAAAAGTCCCGAATTAGGTTATCATGTTACCAAAGCAGTTGGGACAGGAGTAGTACCAGTTCCTAAACCTAAATTACCAGAATATAAATTAAACAGTGAAAAACCTGCTGATGAGTCTTCTAAAGGAACAAGGGATACATATTGGGGTGGAAAATGGTATGATTCCTCTATTTGGGAGATGAAACTACTTAATAGTGGTAATAAAATAAAAGGTCCCGCTGTAATCGAAGCTCCTGCAACTACTCTAGTAGTTCCACCAAATTATCAAGTAAAGCTAGATAAGCACAGAATTTTTCACATGGAGGTAAAATAAATATGGAATCAAAAAAAATAGGTTGGAATGGAAAATCACTCAAGGAAATGCTTGAGGAAAGTGAAAAACGTCTTGAGGAAAAGAAAAGTTATTACGGGATTGAAAGTCTAAGTTTAAAGGAAGAAAATCCGTTCAAGTATGAACGGGCATATGCGAGTTTAAGAGGTGCTTTAGTTTCTGCGAGAGAAACAGCTTTACATGTAGCAGCATCTCCCATCGTTACAGAAATAGGTGAACTATGTTTTGGATTATATACTCCTGAAGGAGATTCTATCGCGGTTTCTACGGGTATTTTGGTTCATATCCATACTATGAGTGAAGGCATCAAATTTATGATTCGGGAAGGTTACGAAGAAGACCCGACTATTAATCAAGGAGATATATTCTTAAATAACGATCCACAATGCGGAAATGTCCACACAACAGATGTTCAAACCCTAATTCCAATTTTTTGGGAGGAAGAGCTCATCGGTTGGGCGGGTGGAGTAACTCATCAAATAGATATCGGCGGAATTACTCCCGGACATACCTTAGTGTCTTCAATTCAACGGTTTGATGATGGAGTTTACTATACATGTAGAAAAATTGGCTCAAATGATAAAATTTGGCGCGATCATATGATAAGTGCAAGAAAATCAGTGCGTAGCCCTTTATATTGGGAGCTTGATGAAAAGTGTCGACTTGCAGGGAACCTAATGATAAGGGATGCAGTGTATGAATTCATTGAACGAGAAGGTGTTGATTATTATAAACAATTTATACGAGAAGCTATAGAAGAAGGAAGGCAAATTCTTCAAAAACGGGTAAAAGAAAGATTAATTCCTGGAAGATATCGAGCTGCTTCTTTTATGGATCTTCCTATGAAGAACCAAGCTTGGGTACCAATCGCAAGAGTTGATAAGTTATCTAATCACCCGGTTGAGATCGTGGTTAAGGAAGACGGTTCCTTTTTTCTTTCATTTGATGGGGCTAGTGCAGGTGGAGCTAATGCTTTTAATTGTGATAAAGGTGCTATGGAGGGAGGTCAGTGGGTTCTATTAACGCAAGTTTTAATTTATGGAGATAAAGTTAATGATGGAGCATATTATGCAGTTGAGAAAGAATATCCATTAGGATCTTGGGCTAATCCCGGAGATCCATATCTATCATATCAAGCACCATGGGGAAATTTAATCCCCGCTTATACAACTATGATGAAATGTTTATCCTATGGATTATTCGCTCGTGGTTTTAGAGAGGAGGTTGTACCTGGTTATGGGTTTACTGGGGATTCTATTCAAGGCGGGGGTGTTTATAATGCAGGGCCATTAATAGGGGAAAGATGGATGTTATCGACTTTTGAAATATCTGGTCAAGGTCTAGGAGCTAGTGCTGTCAGAGATGGTCTTAATTGGGGCTATGCCATGTGGAATCCTGAATCTGATCTTGGAGATGTGGAGACATGGGAACTTTTTCAAGGTGGAATTCCTTATTTATCAAGAAAAGTGAAACCAAATATTGCAGGATATGGTAAATATCGAGGAGGTGGGAACTATGGTTCCACTGCTTTCATAGCAAACTCAGAAAAAGTCGAATTTTTTGCTGGTAGAGAAGGACTAGTGTTTCATGGTTCGGGAGGGATGCACGGAGGATATCCGAATTCTACTAGTTATAGATTACAAGCTACGAATACGAATTTAGAAGAAATTTTTCGAAATAAACGAGATTATCCAATGAGTGATGATGATACAACTAATGGAGAATTTGAAAGATTCTTGCATGGGGATATCGATAGGAAGCCAATAGGTACAATATATCCTATTTCATTGAATAACTATGACATAATTCACTTTTCGGAAAGTGGAGGTCCAGGTTATGGAGATCCACTAGAAAGGAAAGTAGAAAGTATTAAACATGATCTTGATGAAGGATTATACACCTCAGAAATAGTAAACAAAGTGTTTGGCGTCATTGCTAAATTTGATGATACTGCTAACGAGTGGGTAATTGATAATAAAGCAACAAATGAACGAAGAGAAGAAATAAAGAACGAAAGAAAAGAAAAATCCCTTTCTTTTGAAGAATTTTGGGAATATGAACGTAAAAAAATAACAGACGGAAATCTCTATGAAGCCGTCAAAGTTATGTATTCAGAAAGCTTGAAACTTTCCAAAAAATGGGGAAAAGAGTTCAAAGAGTTTTGGAAGTTATCTGAAGATTTCCAAATTGAGGTGAAATAAAGTATGAAAGAAGACAAGAAAACTTTGGAAAGGATGTTAGAAGGAGATTTACCTTGGGAACAACTTAAATCAATAATTGCAGATCATAAAGATCCTAATCGATTTGACATGATCCTTGAGATCCTACAAGAGAAGCTGAAATGGAAAGACCAAATAATCTTACCTCTCCATGAACATCTCTATATAGTATCTAAAGGTGGAGATAGAATAGTGAAATGTGACTGTGGATATGAATTCGGAGATTATAAGATTAATTGGAAATCAAAATGTAGAATACGAGTAAGAGATACTTTCGAGCAAATTGAAGAGCTTTATCCTAAAGACATGGGATGTGATGAGAAATGGGAAGAACTAAGAGAATTTTACTGTCCTGGATGTTTTTCTCTATTAGATGTTGAAGCTGTACCTCCAGGATATCCTGTTATTTTCAATTTTTTACCAGATATTGATAATTTTTATGAAAAATGGTTAGGTAAAAATCCCCCAGATAAGAAATAGAGTAATAAACAACAACATTCTTAACAGAATTCTCTTTTTTTTTTGAAAAATGTTAAAATAATTATGTAATAATTGCACATTAATGGTCAATAATAGTAAATTTAAAAAAATAACCCAAATTTCGAAGATTGATGGAATTATCTCCTCAGCTCATTAAGCAAAACTATTGGAATAAAAAATTAGATAAAAATTCGGCAATAAATCAACTCGTCTCAATTATAGAAAATACTGAAGATTTACAATCTCGAATTGATAGCATTAATGTTTTTGCTCAAATTAACGCTAATACTGAGAGTGTTTTCAAATTATTAGAAAATCTATTAATTTCAGATATGCATGAAATTATTAGATATACTGCCGCGACAGTAATAGAAAAAATTTTTTCAGATATTGCCCTTGAACCATTAAAATGGGTTCTGATACATGAAGAGTCTTTAAGATGTCTTTTAACTGTCTCTAAAATCTTAGGAAAAATTAACTCTGCTCAATCAAAATCATTACTTATTAGTAGAATTGATAAAATTTCTGATGAAAAAATCGTAGAAAGCTTGAAGATATTGTTTGAAAATAGAGCAATTGAAAGTTTGTCAAGTTATCAACTCTCCCAGATTGTTGAGAATTATTTTATTATCACAGATTTAGAAAAAAAGTTTGGTCAAATTAGTTATCAAGTTAAAGACGGACAAATCCTCCAGTTAGATTTATCTGATGTTAGTAGTCATGTTTTTGGATGGACTATTTTAAATAAATTCCCAGAATTTATTGAATATTTAACTTCATTAAACAAATTAGATTTAAAATTTAATCGCCTTACTGCGGTTCCTGATACTATTGGTGATTTAACCTCAATAAAATATATCGATTTGAGTTTTAACAAAATTAAATCTCTTCCAAAATCTATTGGATCTTTAAAAGTTTTACAACATCTGAATTTAAGATATAACAAATTAAAGAACTTACCAAAATCTATTGGTTCTTTATCTTCCTTAATGTATCTAGACTTAAGAGCCAATGAATTGTCTTCTTTACCAACCACGATTAAAAATTTATCAAAACTTAAACTTTTAGATTTACACGGAAACAATTTGAGTCAAGCTAATGTATTATATAAGGGAATGACTT
This sequence comes from Candidatus Hodarchaeota archaeon, assembly GCA_016840035.1. Lineage (GTDB taxonomy): Archaea > Asgardarchaeota > Heimdallarchaeia > Hodarchaeales > Hodarchaeaceae > Hodarchaeum. The sequence goes on from JAEOTC010000165.1 coordinate 6,279, forward strand.
CTTTAGAGCAATTAGAATTAGGATTAAATAACATCGAGCACCTTCCAAAAAGTATTAAATCTCTTAGATCTTTAAAAAGACTAGGATTAGGAGGAAATAAGCTATCTTTCCTTCCTAAATGGGTTAGAATCTTCCAATCATTAGAAGTTTTGA
>JAEOTC010000166.1 GCA_016840035.1 Candidatus Hodarchaeota archaeon
ACTGCGGATAATGCTCCAGAAATTAAGGGCAAATCAATCTGTAATTCCTTCTTCCTTCCAAAAGAATAATGGAAAATTGGGACTCCTGCATCATTTATTACTAACAAAAGGAAAAACTCGAGAGGAGGTAAGGAATCACTTACCCAAAATAAGGGGAGGAGAGCTAGGACAGCTAGTCCTATATACATTAAAACCATAATATTTCTGTATTCGATTAATGTACTTAAAAAGAAATAACTAATTCCAAACCCAGCTGTTAAACCTGTTACAAGAGTATAGACGTTAATGTCACAATATCGGCCGATGGAGTCTTTAGATGAAAGATCAATCCATAAACTACTATCAAGGGTCGGATGGAGTAAAGCGAACGAAACACCTATGGTAAAAGCGGTTAAGACATAGACTATTGAATCAAAATTCACATCCAGGATGCCATGTAAGGAGGCAATTAGGGATGCAAGGACGATACCATAGGTTGCCATTATCGTTAAATCCTTCCTCCCGATCCTATCGGATAAATAACCTGCAGGAATAACAAATACAACCGTTCCTAGAATGATAATAGCCCAGAATGTTTCAAATGCCCCTAGTTCAATACCTAGAAAAGTTGAATAGTCTGCACTCACTCCTTCTTGAGCTAAGCTTCCGATGGTTAGTCCTAGCATGAAGTAAATTAGTATATGAGAGAAAGAATACGCTCTAACTGATTGACGAACAAGTATTTGCAATGTTTTGGTTGGCCAATCATCATTTTCCCAATAAGTCCAGTTTTGGGTTGTGTAATAAAATAAAACACTTATTATAAACCCAAGTATAGAAATAATAAATAAAGAAAAGAAGAAATCCAATTTAAAAATGCCAGAAATAAGAAGAAGACATATTATAATCAATCCGAAAATAAAATTACCAATAGCAAAGCCTCGTCCTCTATGGGTCCATGTTGTAACCGCGCCATAGATCGCATGGCTAGCAGTTGCAAGACTCCCCAATCCAGTTAGAAATACCGTAACTAAAATCAGAGTTAGTGGAGCAATCAAAAGTTTTAGTGAAATTAAAAATAGTAGAAGGGCAAATGATGATACTAATAAGCTGATCAGTGTTATTTTTCCGAGCAAATATGGCCGATTGTCAATCAATTGGCCAATAATCCCTATCGCTAATAGTGGAGGAATTGCGTAAAAGATTCCAATAAGGAAATCCCCTAAAGCTGTCGTCCCTAAAAAACCAGTCAAGAGAGCTTGTTTTTTCGCGTATTCTATTAAAATTAATCCTTTAATGAGGAAGAAAAATGTGCCTGCAATCCAAAAATATGAAGATGGGAGTAGTGAAATGAATAAGTGACTGGTTTTACCCGATTGAACTATTTCTCGAAATCTCATGCTTATCTCAATCCTTGAAATTGGTTTTCTAGTCTACTAGAAAATCTATTATAAAAAATTCCTACTCATCTGTAAATAGTAGAGATTCTTTTAAGAAATTGTAAGAATGTTTTTATATATTCTCTACTTTCGTATTTCATCTTTCTACCCTCATAATTGATCTGACAACCATGTCAACACAGCTTTTAGAGACCTTTCTGGGAATTTTCTTAATTTTCTTGGTGATGTTGATCTTAGTATTACTCATCGCGTATTATATTAATCATCAAGTGATGAAATTGCCTGATAATACTCCTAAAACGTATATTCGAAAAAAACATCCGATAAGAAATAGTAAACCAGTAGTTGTATGCGTAGGTGACAGTTTAACTCATGGCCGAATCAGCTCAAACTACATCAATATACTACAGTCTAGATTCGGAACTAAGTTTGAGTTCATTAATGCTGGAATTAATTCCAATCTTGCTTGGAACGTGTTGATGCGATTAGATGAGGTAATTGAATGTAAACCTGACTTTGTTACAATCTTGATAGGTACAAATGATGTAAATGCAACTCTTTCTGTTAGAAATATGAAGGATTACATCAAGCGAATGAACTTACCTAAGCACGCTGACCTTAATTGGTTTAAAGAGTCCCTAGGTCAAATTGTGGTTCAGTTAAAAGAAAATACAGAAGCACAAATTGCCTTAATCACGTTACCTACCATTGGTGAGTCCCTTGAAGGTGAACTATATGATCAGATAAAGGATTACAATCAGATTATTCAAGACATCGGAGAAAAACATGATGCTGATTGTCTAACTCTAGATAAGGTAATGAAGGACTACCTTTCTAAGAATCCTGCAAATCCACGTTTTTCATATGAGAATGGTATGCGGTTAATGGTTTGGTCAGCAATACAACACTATCTATTTCTAAGAAGCTGGGATTCGATTTCAAGAAGGGCAGGTTTTGAACTCCACCTAGATTATTTGCATCTTAATTCAAAAGGTGCTTCGATGATCGCTGATCTCATTGAAGGGTTTATTAGATCACATATCAATATGCAGATTAAGAGATTTTAGCTAAAGCTTGTGATAGATCTTCAATTAGGTCATCTGCATCCTCTAAACCAACTGAAATTCTAACTAATCCATCAGTAATTCCGCCCTGTAAACGAATTTCTCTAGGAACGGAAACGTGGGTCATACTAGCAGGATGTTGAATTAAAGAGTCTATACACCCTAATGAAACTGCTAAGGTAAATACTTCAACACTATTCTGTAAGATTTTTCCTGCTTCAATACCACCTTTGAGTTCACATGCAACCATTCCGCCAAATCCCCCTTTCATCTGCTTTTTCGCAAGCGAATGTTGTGGATGTGAGTTCAATCCTGGGTAAAAGACGTTTTCAACCTTTGGATGCTCTTCCAAGTATTCTGCAATAATTTGGGCATTTTCACAGTGTTTGGCTACTCTTAAAGGCAAAGTTTTCATTCCCTGTAAAACAAGAAAACTATCAAATGGGGATTGAGTTGCCCCTAGATTCTTCTTTACGAACACTAACCTGTTTTCCTGTTCTTCAGGTAAGCTTGATGCGAGAATTCCAGATACTGTTGTACCATGACCATTTAAGTACTTAGTTGTGGAATGAAGGGAAATACTGGCCCCCAATTCTAATGGACGTTGCAAAATTGGCGTAGCAAAAGTATTATCAATCACTACTGGAATTTCACTTTCCTTAGCTACTTTAGAGATTTCAGCAATATTACAAACGACAAGATTGGGATTAGTGGGACTTTCTAGGTAAATTGCTTTTGTATAATTCTTGATCTGTTCATTAACTCTTTCCGGGCCCCTTTCTCCAGAAGTATCAACAAACGTAGTGGACACACCATATGGCTTAAGGATACCATCTAGGAGATAATTGGTTCCTCCATAGAGTGGATTGGTAGCAACAATATTTTCATCATTTTTCGTTAATGCCATAAGAGTAGACGAAATGCTTGCCATTCCTGTAGCAAAAGCATGTCCTTCAACGGTTTTTCCTTCACGCATGAGGTTCCTTCCCTCAAGTAGTGCAAGTTTTCTTTCCGACTCTCGTACTGTAGGATTACCTAGCCGCGTATAAATATATCCCGGCTCTTTTCCTGAAAATCTAGCCTGACCAGCATCAACATCAGGAAAAGTGAATGTAGAGCTTGTAAATATTGGCATTAAGTGAGAATCAGCAAATTTTTCCTCTTCGCCTCCATGAAGTGCTAACGTATTCATCTTCCAGTCAAAAATTTTCTTATTTTTCATATTGAATCCCTCTAATGACATTTTTCGTAATATACACAATAAAGAGAGTATTCGCGGAATTACCCATTTCTTTTTTGGTAAGATATTCAGTAAGGTTGACTTGTCGAATTTTCATGAAATCCCAATCCTACCTGGATAAAAAATGTGGTACGCAAATTGAAATTGCCCTAAAACTGGATCCAAAATTAGTTCAGTTTTTTAATAATGGAAAACTTGACCTAGGTGATTCTAGAGCTCTCCTTCTTTATAATAAGGTAATTCTAAAAGAGTTCATGGATTTGAGTTTTAATATACCTGAAGGTTATTTGATTCCTACAATATGCAGTCGGTGGGAATTTTTAAAATACATCCTAAAATCTAATCCTGCTAAAGTTTTGGAAATAGGAACAGGAGCATCAGGAATATTAGCTTTAATGCTAGGGAGTGTAGGAGTATCAGTGACGGCAACTGAAATAGATAAAGAGGCAATAAAAAGTGCTCAATCAAACATTGAACTTAATAATTTGACCAAAGAAGTTTCTCTGATTCATTCTCAAGGTGAGATAGTAAAAAACTTGATTCCCCAACTATCTGAATACGATCTAATTATATGCAATCCTCCGCAGTATGATGAGAAATACTACCAAGAACATAAATCATCCGCGAGAGGATTTATCGGAAAATACTTAGAATTAGTGGGTGGACGAAAGGGTCACGAGTTTATACTCTCATTATTATCAGAGGTTAAGATGGACTCAAACCCACCTCCAGTATATTTCCAACTCACTCTCCCACGATTAAAAACTATCTTGGAAGAGGATTTGAAAAGGCTGCAGTACGAGTTTACTGTGGTTACAACCCGAATTGGAACACGAGAGAGGTTATATTACAAAGTAGAATTTACTTAGATGTTCGTATACCGAATCTATTTTGAGTGATTTACAGCTTCAAGAATAGAATCAATTCTCTTGATTTGTACTGATTCTTCAATTTCCTGATTGTATGGCTGTGAAATTAACCATAAGAACTGATTGTCCTTTATGCTTAAAGCCAGATTTGGATTATCATCGATATACATGCAATAGTCTAAATTTGCTTTGTTATCTGGAACGTAAACAATAGCTCGATATTCCAGCTTGTGATACTCTACCCAGTTGATAATTCCACCTAAAGTGCGTCGGGATGTTACGATATCAAATGGTTTAAGATGTTCAGTTGCTTCTTTCAAATTTGGGACGATTGGGGCAATTTTTTTAGGATTATTTTCCCATAAGTGATCAGTTTCGTCTAGGAATGATTCAAGTGACTCATTCCATGTTTTCAAACTCTTAAAGTCCCAATCAGTTATGTCATTGATGGTAAATTCCTTGTTATAATGAGTGATCCAAGCAGTATGAATATCAGCTAGAACGGATTCCACGTCAAGTGCAACAATTTGCTGAGTGCATTTACAACTGTGTTCCATAGTATTTTCGTTCCCTGTGGATAGGTTTCTCTGATATTAAGATATTTTGTGGGAGAAATTTGAGTTATTGTACTTCTGTTTTCAGAGAAGAAAATTTATTTTCCAGACTGGGAGAATACGAAGTGGTAGAAAAAAATGGTTTCCGTTGAGTCACAGATGTTACCTTTAGGGACAAAAGCTCCTGATTTTACATTGCCCAATACTGTTTCTGGTGAGGATATTACATTAGAGGAAGTCCGAGGTACGAAAGCTACGTTAGTCTTTTTTATCAGTAATCATTGTCCGTACGTGATACATGTACGTGATCATTTTAAGGCTATTTATGATGATTTTAATACACAAGGCGTGTCATTTATTGCCATTAGCGCGAATGATGTAGAAACATACCCAGTTGATGCTCCTGTACATATGAAAGAGCTTGCAGAAGAGAAAGGGTGGGAATTTCCTTATTGTTACGATGAATCTCAAAAGGTAGCACAAAATTATAAAGCTGCATGCACCCCAGATTTCTTTTTGTTTGATAGTGAGTTGAAATTATATTATCGAGGCCAGCTTGATACCAGTCGTCCGAAAAATAAGGAACCAGTCACAGGTAAAGATCTAAGGAATGCTTTAAACGCATTAATAGCCGGAGAAAAACCACCTGAAGTTCAAATTCCCAGTATCGGATGTAATATTAAATGGAAAGAGGGTAATGAACCAGAATATTTTGGATAGAAGCTATACTACGCTAGGGAAAACACTAGTTTGATAGACCAGTTTCGATACACTCTTCCAAAATATCCATTGCCACTCGTAAATGAGGAATAACGATTGATCCACCAACAATCAAAGCAACATTGAATGCTTCTAGGAACTCTGGTTCTGTTACACCTTGTTTATAGCATTCTAGAATATGATAAGTAATACAGTCGTTGCACCGAAGAACCATACTCGCAACTAATCCGAGAAGCTCTTTTATTTTAGGTTCAAGCGCTCCCTTCTCATAAGCTCTTGTATCAAGAGCGAAAAAACGATTGATTCCTTGATGTTTTTTATTTAGAATGATTTCGTTCATTTTACTTCTAAATTCATCGAATTCTTTAATTTTTGACATAAATCCACCACTTTTATTTGGAATTGATTAAGGCAGAACCTTCTTAAAGTGTAATTCCATGAGAGAATTGATTAATTATGAGATTTACCCCTGTTTGTGAGAATTTTCACGATCAACCCCTCTATGAAATCGATGGATATAAGTTCGTTCTGAACTCCTTAACAGAGCAGGTTCCAGCTACGTCATCTCAACTATTACAATTGACTGCTGAATGGCTTGCTAGTGAACTAACACAGGAGTGTGATAAGCTCTTAACTGAAGAGGACAAAGGAGGAATTCTCCTCGCGGCAGTCTCATTGCAGACAGGATTACCGTTTGGAATGGTTCGATGGGTTCCCAATAAACTAGCCAATCAAGTCTCCGAAATATTTTCATGTGAATACGTAAAGGAAGGAACCTTGTACCTCAGTGGAATTAACAAAAATGACCAAGTAATTATTATCGATGATATCATAAGTACAGGAGGGACTATGATCGGAATAATAAAGACATTAAGGAAGATTGGAGCTAAGATTGTCGAAGTGTTAGTATTAGCCGAAAAAATCGAGTATAATGGAGTAAAGAAAGTGAAAGAAGCGACTGGTGTTGATGTTCGCACGTTAATTCAAATTTCTATCTCTGGGGATAGGTCAAAGGTAGTCAATCCACATTTTTGATAAATTTGACTTCAGCTATTAAACAGGAGGTTCTTTTCCTGTTGAAACTCCTCTTCGGATATAAAACCCCGATCATAGAGTTTACTGAGACGTTCCAGTTGAGCAAGTCTTGCATTTTTAGTTGGAAGAATCTTTCTATCTAGGTAACTAACGATTTTCCTGTCCCAACCTGCGGCTTTTTTGCCAATTGCGACAGTTAATGCAATAAATGCAATTCCAAGAGTTAGAAGAACGATTCCGA
>JAEOTC010000167.1 GCA_016840035.1 Candidatus Hodarchaeota archaeon
CCGAGCTTGGTTAATGCAACTCCCCAGTCGTCATATGCATCGGCATGGGATGGATTATTCCTCACGGCTTGTTTATACTGAATGATCGCTTCCTGATACCGTCTTAGTTTACTTAATGTATTCCCCCAGTAATAGTACGCATTGGCATGGGTGGGATTGTACGTCACTGCTTTTTGAAACTGGCTGATGGCCTCCTCGAAGCGTCCAAGCTTACCTAGGGCAATACCTAAATTATGATACTTCTCGGCCTCTTCAGGATGGTCTTTCACTGGTTTTTACCTCATCCAAATCTTCCTTGGTTGTAATTACGATCATCCCTAACTAAAAGTGGAGAATATGAGGGTTTCTAGAGGTTAAGCTATTTATTTCTTGAATCATCAAGTGACTGGAGGCATGGTACATTCATAGTATTCGATTGTACGATGAAACACAAAGCTGGGGTAGTTTAAGATTCGTGGAATTCTGATTACCAATGAAGGATATGTGATAATTTGGATCACCATACATCGAAGAGGGTGATTTTCTTGAATAAATACGTGATATTTCCCCAAAATTACCTCAACCTTTTGCACCTCGATCCAATATCCACCTGTCCCCTGTAAACCCATGAAGATGGCTACTACTATTTCTTGGTCAAAATCAATTGTATCATCTGGTTTGATCGTCCCAGGATGTTTGAAAAACAAAAATAACGAATCATTGTTATAAAATACCTTATTCTGTTTTTCAGCAATTCTAATGCTATGTTTAATTTCTTCAAAAGAAACCGTAACTTTCTGAAACGGATAAAGGCCAGGGACTATAGAAACCATAATTATGAAGACTAAGGACGCAGCAGTTATACTTGAACGAAAAACGGGTATCTCTTTACCTAACATATCCTTTCAACCTTTTGATTCATTCTACACATACTCCTCCAATCAGGGATGTTTAAACCTTCCAATTTCCTTCAAGCAGGACTTCCTACGCTCAATTATGATTCTACCATTCTACTTATAGCTAGTTGCTTATAGCGGTAATAGATAATGATTATTCCGACTGCTAACAGTACAAATCCTATTGATGAGAATGAGGTCATTAGTCCCCGTGAGTTATCCACCGAATCAAGCATACTTTCTTGTACCAGACTTGTCATGGGTGAGAAATCTTGAAATACTGGCAACGCGATTTGTGGTTGCAGACTTTTGTATGTGACCCATACTAGACTCGACACGCTTGTGATTCTAAATGCCATCGCTCCGGCTTGTTCTCTGGTGGGGGCCCATTGTTCATTTTCGTAGATAAATGTTGATACTACGATTCCGATCAGGAATAATGCTGTTACTTCAACTAGTAGTATTTGATTAACGGTGGTTGTCAACCCAGGGATTGTTGGGTATATGAGGGTCATTACCCCGATTTTAATCAGATTTGCTGCCCCTACTAATGTCGTTACTTTGCCTACATATTCTTTTGGAAAGAAAAACCAGATAAATGATACTTCTATCAATGCAACGATGATCAGGTCGTTTATCCCTAACGTGGGGATTATATATTGGTCCACTATCATCTTTAACTCCTGTTTTTCTTCTTCCTGCTCTCTATTATGTCTCCTCTTGTGTTCCTTGTATCCCAAAATGGTGTTTCTAGAAACACCTTCCCCTCTGTGACTTTTTGCAAGTTGATTTCTTACACATACGGATCAATCACTACACGACTTATATTGTAAAAGGAGATCCGTTATTTATCCTAGCTAAAGTTTCCCATGCCAAAAATTGTTATAAGGACGCTGTTAGAATTACTTCCTCCACCTCGGATGAATATAAGGCACCAACAAGAAAAATAAAAGAGATAGCTTCTATTCCTATATTTAAAAAGGAGATAAAGTAGTAACATAATTCATAGTAATACGATATTCACTGCAGTTTGCGAAAGAGGAAGGATTACCAACAATAGGATATTGATTATCGTGAAATCAAAGGGTCCTGATGAAGTCATGACACGTGAAATCGAAGATCTTGAGGTTATGATCAAACAGGGGAAATATGATGCAGGTCTCTTAAAAATAGACGCATTAGTTGCCAATTTCACTGATAGTTTTCATCCAGATTATCTACTCGAGCTCCAGCTCTTAAAAATGGATATCCTCATACAAAAAGGCCAGTATCAAGAAGGTTTACTCCTTATCCAAGAATTAGAGCAACAAACTGATTTGCAGGAAATTTGTCTCACCAAATTAAAGGTTAATATTGCTTTTTCGGACATTTTATACTATTTAGGGAAGTTTAAAGAGGGGTTAGAGAAGATTCTTACAGGTGAAAAGTTTCTTCTCGAGTTACCAGGAGAAGAGACGGCTGAATGCAAACCAGAGCTTGCCTCATTGTATAAAGTAAAAGGAAAGATCCTTGAAAAGTTAGGAAAGGAAGACCAATCTCGTGAATGTTATCAAAATAGCTTAGATTTATTTCAGGAAATAAATGATCAGTCAGGTATAGCATCGATTCTGAATAATTTAGGGATTATATATCGAAAACAAGGCAATTTAAAGATAGCGTTGGATTATTATCACCGCAGTCTTGCCATTAGAAGAACCTTAGATAATAATCTTGATATTGTGGCCTCATTAAATAATATTGGAATCATCTATATGTATCAGGGTCACTTTGATCAAGCTTTAACTCATTATCAGGATGCTCTGACTATTCTCCAGGAGGAGGACCACAAACAATATCTAGCGGCTATCCATAATAATCTAGGCAATATTTATTTTGACAAAGGGGAATTAAACGATGCTTTCATTCATTATCAAGCCTGTATCGATTTATGGGGAGAGTTGGGGCATCAACAATACAACGCTTATGGATTAAATCATCTTGGAAAAATTTATCGTCGTAAAGGTGAACTAGAAGAAGCTTTAAGCTATTATCAACAAGCCCTCGAGCTCCTGAGATCTATCGGGAATCAGCTCGATATTTCCATCACTCTTTTCGATTTGATATCTACTTCTATAGACAAAAATGATCATGATCTCGTCCAGAAGTACCTCGAGGAGTTAAAATCTATCAATAAGCAAGAATCAAACAAAATTATTGATCAAAGATACCGATTAGCTAATGCCTTAAGACTCAAGAATGACCCACGTCTTCGAATGAGAAGTAAAGCCGAAGAGATGTTGAAACAAGTAATCACCGAAGAAATTATTGATCATGAAATTACCGAATATGCTATGCTTAACCTGTGTGAACTCTTTATTGAAAATTTACGATTGACTAATGATAAAGCAGTATTAAAAGATGTAGAACAGCTTATCATTCGGTTACTTGAAGTTGCTAAACAACAAAACTCCCACTGGTTAATTGCTGAATCTTATTTTCTCAGGGCTAAGCTCTTTTTACTAGAATTGAATCTCGATAAAGCCCGGGAGTTTTTAGGACAAGCGCAAATCATGGCTGAAGAGAAAGGAATGAAAAACCTTGCAATTAAAATCTCCCATGAGCATGATTTCCTCCTACAAGAAATCCCTAAATTTCATGAATTAAGTGAGAAAGATGCTCCTTTGGCAGAACGCTTGGAATTCGCGAAATTAGATCATCTTATAAATCGATTAACACGAATGAGATTGCTAGATCTTCCTGAGTTAAAAGAGGAAGAGCCAGTCCTTGTTATTATTATGGCAGAGAATGGCCTAAGTTTATATTCCAAACCATTTCTTCCTGAGGGGGAAATTAACCCTCAACTTTTTGGAGGATTTCTTTCAGCGATTCACTCCTTTTCCGAAGCAGTCTTCTCTCGTAGTCTCGATCGTGCTCTCCTTGGTGAATACACTCTGGTGATGAAATCGGAAGAACCTCTTCTTATGTGCTATATCTGTAAGGGGCAAGCGTTTTCTGCTCTCCAGAAATTAAATCATTTTATCCAACAAACTACCCGATCAGAAAAGGATTGGAGTGCTTTGACTGAGGGAAGTCGAACTGGAAAAACTCTTGAATCCACTCAACAGAACTCCCTTAATGATTTAGTCCTTTCGATATTTTCCCCTAACCAACCAAGCCCATAGATGTTTTTACTCTGGTAAAAATACTTTGAATCTTATTTCATATAGACAGAAGACTATTTATGTTCCTGTTTGTTGATTTGACTGTTTAAGTTCCCGAACGAGGGGATTTGTACGAGGAAAGTAATGAAAATTAAAAAATCTTTCAAGCAGATGTATCGAATACATAAACAAGATGTAACTGCTATAGATAAACAGAATATAACCAATGGTTAATACAACACCGGAAAGAGCATGAAAATTCGCAAATATTGGCTCTATCGTCTCTGAAAGTTTTTCTAAATGCTTCACCACCTCCCATAAGCCCCTTATATCCTGTATTTCTTCCACTTTTTGAAGGATGGTAAAAAATGTATAGATCGAAAGGAGATTGGAGAATATTTCGATCAGGGGAACCAAGAATACCAGCCAGAATTTACCTTGTAGCTGATTGTAGAGAAAGTGCTCTGACAGATACTTATCAATAAATGTCAGGAATTTATACAGTCCATAGAAAAGACTAAGGAATAATAGAATATTCAATATACTTATGAAAATCGAATATGTACAAATTTCGGTAAAGATTTCTTTAATAAATCTAACATTCTCCTCTGTGCCTGAATATGGTATCTCTATGGTTCGTATATACGTTATGAGTCCATGATTCGCTAAATAACTGATTATCCCTCCGACACCTGCAAGTAGGATGTATTTATAGGCAGTATTTGTGCTATCAGAGTAGAATTCCTGAAGAAAGATTCGCATCTCATTCCCCAAATAGATGAGTGTCATTCCATTGAATATCACTATTAGAGAAAACCATGAGAAATCATACTCACCGTAATAAACACCACCCTTAAACCAAGCCACCAATAAACCCATTATAATATAGATGAGTATAAGGATTGGTAAAACAAGATTGACTACATAGATCCATTTTACCGTCGAAAGAGCTTTTTTTAACCCGTTCGGGAAGATTAGCTCAATTCCTTCTGTATTAAATTGGTGCTTGTTTGGTTTTAATGCCTCAGGTGTCATTGTTTCCAACCTTCTTGTGTTAGACTACGATTTGGAACGTCTTAAGTGATAGCATTCAATTCATTTTCTCTTGTTTGTTACCACTTTTAGAGACTATTAATGTGACGTTTGACTACTAAAGGTAAATGAATCAGTCTTTATTGCGGGAACATCAAAGGAGAA
>JAEOTC010000168.1 GCA_016840035.1 Candidatus Hodarchaeota archaeon
AAGCGGTACTGATAGACACGGGTTGCGGGATTAAGATCCTTAAAAAACTCAAGGAGCAATTTCACATCTATCGTATAATCAATTCTCATACCCATCCTGATCACTCTGCTGGTAATTGGTTATTTCAAGAAAATATAGAGTCAATTGAGGTTCCCATACAAGGATTTAACACCAGTGGGGATATTTTAGCATTGTCCAATCGATTTACTGAATCTGGAGAGATTGCTAAGTACTGGAGGAATCACATCCCAGCAATCATGGGGATGAAGAATTGTAAACCAACCCAAAGCTTTGATGATAAATCCGTGTTTGATTTTGGAGAGGTCACACTCCTTCCCATTCACACCCCTGGACATACGATTGACCATTATTGTTTCTATGAACCAAATGAAAAGATTCTGTTTTCCTTTGATATTGATTTAACATCCTTTGGGCCGTGGTACGGTCATCGTGAATCAAGTATCCCCCAATTCAAGAACTCAATTGACAAACTAATGAAATTAGAGGTAAAAACCCTTGTATCATCACACAAGGGCATTATCACCAGAAATATTCATGGGGAATTAGCTAATTTCTATAAAAGGTTTGATGAAAGAAGTGAGAAGATTCGAGCTTTATGGAAAGATGGTATCACATCGATTGAACAACTTGTTGAGCGAAAACCAATTTATGGAGAATTTCCTTACGCTGAACAACTTCTGAGATTCTGGGAAGAACAAATGATTAGAAAACATGTGGTAGAAATCCAACAGAAAGGGGAGCTTTTAGACATTTTTCTCTGAAGTTATTTAGCTTTTTGAACCAAAAGCTAGTTTTAATATTTCCGTTATACCTTTCCATTCTTGGTCAATACGTTCCCATGTCCTATACTCCTCAAATACCTGTTTTCGAAAAGGTAAAGCTAGTTGAGCCATAGTTGTTAATTTTTGATGAGTTGCTGATTGAAGAATCTCTCTTTCAATCTGTAGAAATCCTTCATTTGTCCAATCGACAAGATTTCCAAGATTTTCCCCTAATAAATAACCCATTTCTAGGCTTGTAAGGATCCCAGATCCCCCGGTAGGTGTTACCTGTCCAGCTGCTTCTCCAATGATAAATGAATTATGCGAATAGATGGGAGAAACAGGCCCACCCATAGGAATTTCCGCCAAACCTAATTCATAAAATTGCTCTGAATTTATCTTATCCCTCACAACAGGGCTAGTTAGGACTTTGGACCAGATTTTCCAAACGGATGGTAATGGGTCAATAGATACCTTGGGGTAGAAAATAACCCCGAACTCTGCCGTTTTCTTTCCATGAGGGAATATAAAACAGGTCCCCGCAACCTTCTCATCTTCATCAGAAAAAAGAATAAACTCCATATTATTCTCTTCATACTCCCCGAAATGATGTCCTCGAATAATTGGACAGATAGGATGAGGCGAGGGGAGCTTCTTGACCTGTGCTGTTATACTTCTACAACCCTCAGCCCCTATCACGAGGTTTGTGATGAATTTGGTTTGTGTGTTTTCTATTAGATTCTGCACAACTATTTCTTGTTTTCCATCTCTTAATGAAACTACATTAATTACCTGAGAGTTAATTCGCACAGAAACATTTGCATCGATAACTAGCTTTGCTAATTCAGTGAGGAAGATACGAAAATCAATCCATATTCTTTGTGTTTCATCTTCAAGGTGAAAAGTGTTTTTTCCAGAAGGGGAATAATAATTTCGACCATAAGTATCAATTTTAGATATAAATGAGGAAGTTGGAAGTCCTGAATGGAATATTTTGGATAAAATTTCCTTTTTATAATGAATGGATTGGCCTTTTAACGAACTCCCAATCGAAGGCTGTGATTCAAGAACTAGAATCTTTTTTACTCCGTTTCGAGCCAATGTTAGTGCAGAGGCTAATCCTGCAGGTCCACCACCAATAATAACTACATTCCACTCTCGCTTCATCAGAATTCCCATTTGAAGTTGTAGTCTGTATTCGCTCCTGATTTAAATTTCCTATAAAATCCTCTGAAAAGCGAATTTATTGATTAAACTATCTGCGTAACAAATCTAGCTTTCCGATTGATTATATAATTTCCAAACCAAACAAATAAAATGGAGAAAATTAAGGAAACAATAGGCACCCGAAACAAAAACCCATTCGTAGGGTGTAACCATAAAACAAGTAGAGTTGCCACAAGACTTGGTATAAAGAGATAAGCTCCTGTTCTTAAAAGCCAGAATCCATTGGTTCCATATTCAGGATGAAATCTCCGTGGAAGACCTCCAAAGGTAGCAACATCACCTATTACGTGCTTTAATTGTTCATCAGACGGACTAGTTGGAAAATAGACGAGAACTCGTTTGAATTTCTTTCGAAAAATGCCGAATGTGAGGAGATCAAAGATTACCAACATAAAAGCTAGTCCTAATTCTATTCCTATTGCTACTAATGGTCCTAGAACAGGTGCTAGGAAAATCAGAAGCATAAAAATTGCTATTATGAGAAAGAATATGATAAATGCACCAGATGAGTCACTACTTGAGTCGCAACTAGCACCTTCAAAACACCGAGTAGATTCACATATATTACCTGATTTTCCTCTTGCTTTCTTACTGGACGTTGATTGAATCATTGCAGAACTTCTGGAAGTATGTCGAGAAGATCGGCCGCAGTTGAAAGCACCACAAAAGTAATATCCATGCCAGCAGGACTCCTCTACTAAATAATAACTAGATCCATCACCAAATGTCCGAACGTTCTCCCTGGGACAAATAGTATCTCGACTAGCAAGTGGAAGGATCTCAGATGTTATTCCACGAGTATCACAAATTTCTTGTAACTTATTAGCAGTGATTCCATTAAATTCTATTTCCATTTTTTTCATTCTCCATTTTTCTAAACACAATATTGGTTTTTGATACGTTTCACGGATTCTAATTCACCAAGTATTAACAATTTCGACCCAGGTTGAATCTTATCATCAGAATCAGGATGAGCGAGCTTATCGATTGCCAGAATTGTTATCGAAAACTCCTCCTCGAATGATTCCACATTTACAGGGGAGAAAGAATCTTTCAGAGATAGGGCTATGAGATGAAAAACTTTTTCTCCCTTTTTCGATTTAAGAGTTTGAATAATCCCATCTTCATAACTTGTAGCAACAAACGCTGGAGCCGCAATAGCTGAAGTACTTATAGCAGCATCTATATCAAATAGCTCTGTCACTTTTTGAGAAAAATCTTGGTCAAAGGCTCGGATAACTGTTCTAAGATCAGGATTCAGTTGTTTTGCTTTCGTTGCGATTTTAAAATTCACTAAGTCATCATTTGTTACCACCAAAAGTGCTCGAGCCTTAGTTACATTGGATTCTTCGAGTACAGGGATCTGTGCCGCATCACCAAAAATTATTGCAACATTTGGATTTTCGAGCATTTCTTGCACAAATTCTGGCCGTTTCTCATCTTCTCTGATAATTACTGTGGTCGGGATCTCGTTCTCTAATAACTCATGAAGTATACGTGTTCCTACATTTCCTAATCCAATTAAAATTGTGTGCTCATTCATTGTCTTAGCCAACCATTCATTCCAGGCTTTTATTCGGTATCGAAAAGTAAAAGCAACCATCCCAAATTCGATTATTCCAATTCCAATCAGAATGAGTCCAAAAAATGGAAAAATTAACCACATAAGTTTAATGATCACCGTACCTTGATGAGGAAAATCATAGATTTCTATAGCCAACAAAAGTGCTATTGTAGCAAAGATAGAATCTATTAATTCCCCAGAAAAACGAGTATCATAAGCAGAAGAGTAAAATGCTTGGAATATTGCGGTTCCACTCAGAATGGTTGCTATTAGAAGTATAATTACGTTTCTAAGTTGATTTAACACTACAAGGAAGCTTCTGAGATATATTCTCATGACAACGATTTATGCTCAAGGAACTTATAAAAAAGGTTCCCTTGGATATATAGTATTATAGATGCTCTGGGATCCCCAGTTTGTACTATTTCTTAGTATTTACTACAATTTGGACTTTTTGTTCTAAACCTTTTTGAGTTTATTTCTTAAAACTAGCGTTATACAGAAACCGATTATTAACATACTAAGTCCGATACGAATAGCTTCTTCAAACATGTTTTTCTTGATGGACTTTGGAGTAAAATGAGCAATAAGAATATCAGAGTTAAAAGCTGTTTCTGATGAAGTTTCAATTGTTCCTAAGAAATAAAAACCATCATTAGACTGATCTGTGAGAAGCTTGGTTCCCATTTCTTGATGTGAAGTGCCCCAAAGGGAAGAATATACAATTTCTCCATTTTCAGGGTTTATTTCAAGAAGCACAACATCGCCCTCTATAGATCCAGTTTCATTCGCGGTCCCTATGACAAGAAGATTTTGATTGAAAAGAACAAGATCATTGCCATAATCACGATTAGTTGTTCCCCAGACAGTTGTCCAAATAAGATCTTCAGAATTTGGAGTGAGTTTAACTACCGCTAAATCTAAATCATCTTGGTAAGAAGCTCCAGTTATGTATATTGAGTTATCGGGTCCCAAAAATAGAGAAAAACCTTCATTTGTGCTCATTGAGCCCCAGCTCATATTCCATAAAGATTCTCCACTTGCAGGGTCGATTTTCAATATGTAAAACTGACTAGAGACCAATGATATATATTTTGTTCCGAAAGCATAAAGATATCCATCCTTCCCAAAGACTAGAGTGTTACCCTCTTCAATATCTTCTCCACTATAAATCTGAATCCAGATTAATTCATTACTAGTCCCATTTATCTTCGCAGCAACAATATCATTATTATTACTACTCTGACTTGTACCAACAAGATAGATGTCTCCATCATCACCAACGATCACATCATTACAATATTCATTGACATTTGATTCACCCCAAGACCATAGCTTTAACCATTGTTCTCCAACAGGATCAAAGGATAAGAGAAATAGGTCAAAATTTTCGACCATCATATAATTGTGACTATAATTGCGGGCACGACGCGTATAACGAGTAGTTCCAGCTAAGAATACTCTACCATCATGCCCCTCGGCAATGCCACTTACATAATCAAATTCAGCACGATCCCATTTTTCAACCCAAATAACATTACCAGATAGGGCGTCAACCTCAAAAAGAGTTATGTCTACATTACCAGTTGAATAAACTGGAGTGAAACTAGTACTTGTCACATATAGATTTCCGTGTAAATTCCGTAAGAAATCGTCCCCATACTCTAATCTATCTCCACCGTAATGTTTAATCCATTCAGGATTTAATTCAGTTGGGTTGTTTTCCCAAAGTAGCCTGAACTCTGAATCTACTTCTTGTTCCATAGTTGATTGATTTGAACCATCGAAAACAGAGGATATAGAGGATGTAAAAGAAAAAGTAATTACATACACAAGAAATACGAGGGATAAAGATCGTAAGATTCTTTGAATAATATTATTTGAGTACAGCGCCATTTTTCTTTTCTTCTGACTATTTTTCATGGCAACTCTTTAAATAAAGATTGGATGAATTCATCTTTAAAAGAGTTAACTTGAGTATTTGCCACCAAGTGATCTTTCATGAGACGATTTGTAATAGGTGGTAATTGGAAAATGCAGATCACTCGTGTGGGTGATGCAGAGAAAAGTGCTGTAAAGATAGCTAATGCTATTGATAACATCTCATCAGTTGAT
>JAEOTC010000169.1 GCA_016840035.1 Candidatus Hodarchaeota archaeon
AATACAATAATAGTCCTGATTTGTTGATGACCATAAGTTTACGTAATCGATGGAATTGTAATAATCCTAGCGGTGCACTGACATAGGCTCGATATATGAGCAAACTTCCCACTATAACACTTATATGCGAAGCAAAGTGTTGTAAAAAGATATGAAATTCGGGTTGTACAGCATTTTCTAAGAATCTAGCACTCACAACAACAACTAAAGGGATAGCAAAAAAGAAAATTATTGACATTTGAAGCATCAAGGATTGAGTTTTTTGCTTTTTAAGTGTAATCTGACCTTTAATCTTCTGAAGAGAGTAAATTGATACGATAATTACGTATCCTACAAAATAAGCAGCAGGAAAGTTGGTTGTATAAAGAAGAATAAGTACCGTTAGGAGGATGGCAAAAAGATCCTCAATATCTCGAACGAAACTTAACTCAGTTGTCATGATATCTGGGAATAAAACAGGATAAATCATATTAAGAAGGAAAGCTCCGAGGAATATTCCATAAATTGCCGCATGAATAGGTGAGACTTGATCTTTCCGAAAGAATTCAATAAAAAGAAGAAAAACTCCAGAAGATAACCCACCATATAAGGGGAATAGATAGTTAACAATATTGCCTTCATTTCGATAAAATTGGACGGGATCTCCAATATTTAGGATGTAAAAGAAGAATTCAAATCCTACGAAAGCAATAAAGGCCAAATATAAAGCTATTAATATTCCAATAACAGGAATTCTTGTTTCTCGCCATCTAGTTCTCAGAGATAAAATTAAAAAGATGGAAACACCTATCTCCAGTGAGAAAATAATAAATCCTATTATACTAAGTGTTCCAAATGCCATTTAGCGACCCTTCCTACCTTTAAAGGTAGATAAGCAGAAATAACCTCAGAATTCCGATAAGAGGATTTTTTTCAAAGTTCTTAAACACTTGGAAATTATCTGTCTCCTTACATCAGAATCTAAATAGAAGAACAGAATAATGACATCTTTTCTTTCTCAAATAGTTGAGGAAACACTTTCATACGAATCCAAGTATTCTAATCTTAAATTTGAATCCGTCGTTATTGGTATTCGGTACACCTGTGTACTTCTTTCTAACGGGTCGTGTGGTGTAGCATATACATTAATTGACAACAAGGCAAAAAAAGAATCCCAAAAGAAGTATCTGTCGGAGAAATTTATTTCTGAGCAAGATCTTCCTACTGTGATGAATTATTGCACCTCAAAATTTTCTATATTCCGAAGTATCGGTATTGCGGCACTCAATGCATTTTCACAGGCAAATTTAATTATCGATAAGACGCAAGAAAATGAGTTGTTTAGCATTTTCTCAGAGAAATCAGGTACTGTAGGAATGATTGGAGATATACGCCCTATTACCCAATTTTTCGTCCAAAAGGGATTTAATATAAAATTACTTGATAAATCTTCCTCACCTAGCGACAATCCTCAAATAACATCGATTGATAATATTTTGGAACTAAAAAACTGCAATCATGTTATAGTATCGGGTTCGGCTCTTGTTTTTGAGAATTTTGATCTTATTCGTGACATTCTGCCCACTATTCAAGGTGAGCGCGTTCTCATTGGCCCATCTGCTCAAATCTTCCCCAAAATAGCCTTTAAACATGGTTTTACGTTCATTGGAAGTTCCAGAATTATTGATACAACCTCAACAGTGAGAGCAATCATGGAAGGAGGCGGATATCGTGCTTTTAAAGAATTTACACAGAAATACTCTTTTCGAGATATTTGACTCTCCTGTTAGAATTTTGTCGAAAAGACCCAATAAGCGTTGATGACACGCTTTAATCATTGTTGGCACTTTTCGATATCTCGATGTATTATCTATCAACAGTTCCAATATCTTAATCACGACAGAAATAATTGGAAGATTTCACTCATGTCAGTAACGACTCAATTTGGATTCAAAAAGTCCTTAGACCGTCTAATGCAACTAGTATATATTTCATCGAACTTTTTCACCGACCTTGAGGTTCAAAACCAGGTTTGTGCACTGAATGTCAAAGATACCTATTCCGAATCCGAAAAAAATCAATTATTAACTTATTTTTTGGATTTAGTTGAATCTCTTTCCCTTGAAAGAATCTATCTCACTCAAGATCCCAATGATGAGAACCGTTATTTCTACAACGGAGGGTTTTGACTTGTATTCAGATTACTATACTGTACCCAATAAGAAATCAACTCCCAAGAATGTGATACACTACTGGAAGGAACCCCGAATGAGCACACAGAAGACAAATCAAAAATCGGTGGAAAAGCAAGAAAGAGAAGCCGAGGCCTCACGATTAGCTGATAGAGCACTGTTATTACTTTCATTCAAAGATACTCCAAGTCAAAATCTTCATCATGTATTACAAGTTTTGGGAATTCATTCTATAGAAGAAAAGAAAAGTATCTTGCAAGAAATTTTCCGATTAATCCGAGAAGGTATTGTTTATGTACCCAAGGGTCTACCTTTGCTTATCGATCAGGGGATAGATAATCTTGATAACATCTCTGAAATCGATCTAGTCCTTCTCAAACCCTACGATCAGTTGATATCAGAAATTCAACGAGATATTTCCATTTTTAACAATGGTTGATTCCTTATGCAGAAGTTGAAGAAACTACCGTCTCAAAATTCTGAATTGATTAGTACAGCACAAATGAACGAACTTAAAATTCATTTAAGATTATCAAATAGTATATGTGATGATACATTGACAGCTAAATGGCAACATATTCAACACATGATGATTGATTTAGACCTAGATCCTAAAATGAATATTAAAGAATTGGCACAGCTTTATTATAAATTTGAAGACTTAATTGAGGTTTTTAAGCTAAATTCTTACACTTTTCGCCAACTTGAGAAACTTTTGATAGAAATCGAAACGGTAAGGGATATGTTAGATAATTCACGCGATGTTCCCCTTCAACAACTTGTCTTCCAACTATCATCGTACGATATTCCATCATTAGGGGTGGGGAATAACTCAATTCTAGAAAAACTCATGAAATATTATTAGTACTGTCTCTTTCTTCGAGATATACTCATTGTCACCCGTTTTCATCCTTTTCGAGATCTATTCTGGGTATAATTTTTGATATAATAATATCAAAAGAATAAAAAATCCACTTATAGTTCAGATGTTTGATACAGAAAAACAAGGTCATTTATTATGTCACTCCCTTTTTCCATTAATTCAGCTCGAGATTGGATAACTAACGTTCCATCTTTTCTCACCTCCCTTGAGGAATATTCTGATTTTGTAAGAAATGCAGGAGCAACAAGCTATCTTGCAAATACTCTTGTTCAAGTCTTTAATGAAGCGAAAGAAGAACTTCTGTTAACAATTTATTCTATTCTCAAAGAATCGTCTGATGTAGGAAAATTTGTTATGGTTCAAGTACTTTTAAATGCTACAAATATCTGGACTGATATAGTTCAGTCCGCACAGATAAAACCTGCATTAACAGCCCTTGCTCTCTCACCAGACAAGCTGTATACCAAAGACGCTATACACTTATCTCAAAAACTTGAGGAAATGTCAACAGGGGACATAATCAAGGATAAGCTCGAGGACTCTATTTCAAATATGATCGAAGAAAGAAAAATGGAAAAATCCGCGCCAGAGCCCTTAAGAGACGATGTTTTCGGATCGAGTGCACCAGAAAAGAAGAAAGCAAAGAGAAGCATACCTCCTCCATCCCCTGAACCTACTCTACCACCCCCTTCTCCCCAACCAGCTCCAAAAGCAGCTCCACCTCCAGCAGCACCTGCTAGGGTATCTGAACCATCCCCTCCACCCCCCTCCGTATCAGTTGGTGCAAAAGCGGCAGGAGCAGCAAGATCCAGATCTGTAGAGAAGGAAATGTTTGATGAGGTAGAAGAGGAACTAGAAGCAGCTATGGAAGAACCTACACCTGCTGAAGAAGCTTTTGATGATCAAGCTATTGAGGATTTGAAGTTTGAGGAAGGAGCTACTCCAGTTTCAGGTACTCTTGGTATTGCACCTGGAGCTCCACCCCCAAAAAGTGTTTTCACGCATGTTCATTATTTCAATCGAATGAATTCCAGAAAAACTTACCCCTTCACAGTCTCATTATCCAGTGCTGCGAAGAAAGTGAGAGCTCGGAAGATGCATATCCTTTCGGGTGAAAGGGAAACAGAGAAACAGGCTGAATTTGAACTTGATCATCTCACGAGGCAGATTATGGTAGAATTACTTATTTCTGGGTGTCTAGTACAACCTAACTTTCAGTATGTTGATCCTGATAATTTACCTGTCGAGCTAACCTTTTATATTACCCCACTTGTAGAAGCAGGGTATGCAGCTTCCAAGATTCAAGGACAGTTATTACTCAAGAATGATGTTGGAATCGTTCTTCAGAACCTTCCACTCTCGGATATTTTCGTTGTCAGTAATCGGATTTCTAAAATTGCGGCGCTTGTAGGTGCAATTGGAGGAGGAACACTACCTGCTCTTGATTTTCTCTTTGGTGTTAATTTACAGGAGGCATTAACAGGTCAACTAGAATACACGGCTCCTGATATAGCAAGTTCCATCGATATCCGATCAATGATTACAGTAAGTCAAATTGCCATCTTTATTGTCTTTATCAGTATAGGATTACTTTGGTGGTGGCGTAAAGGACGATCTCGGCGCGCCCCTGAAGAAAAACTATCACTTAGTCTACCTCAATAGCCAATTACAATCTTTATAGGATCTCCTAAGTAACTAGATGAATGCCTATGACCTTTCGTACTGGAATTACCATCCAAGCTATTGGTGACTTAACTCCATCCAATGTCGTTGATCTTGCCATGGCCATCAATCTCAGACATATAGAATTTGATCCTTCCGTTTTTTCGGACATCACAAGAGTCATTGAAAGATTGAATTCTGACCAAACCACAATCCATGCTCCTTACATGGAAGATTACAAAATGGATCTTTCATCTCAAACTCCTGAAATTGATAAGCTAATTGAGGACATTAATCACTGGCAAACAAGGATGAATATCATAGGTGTGGTAGTCCATCCCCCCCTTGACGCAGGAGGAGACATGGGGAAATTCTATGATCGTCTAGACCTCCTACCCCTTCCATTACTTGAAAATATGCCGTATCAAACATGGGAGGATTTCTTGGAATTTTTTGATACAATTAAGTCTAATGTGAATAATCCGTTGGGAATGTGTTTTGATATTCCTCATTCCTTCATAACAAACGGTGATCAGTTTCTTGAAGTCCCAAAGGAGGTACATAACCATTTATCTTCAGCAAATGGTTATATTCATATTTCTGGAGGAACGGCAGAAGAAGATACTCATTATCCTTTATTAACTGAAGGGAATATGCCATTCCAAGAAGTTCCAGCTTTTCTAGACCGAATAGCATTCAAGGGAACGGTAACTATGGAACTGTATCCCCGTTCATTCCAGGACATAGATAAAATCCTTCGCTCATACATTATGATGCTTGGGATATCCAAAAGAAGGATGCATAAGCTTTCTGTTCAGATTAAACGTCCATTTATTATGCGAAGAATCAATAACCTTGCGAAAACTAAACAACTCCCCTCTCAGAAAAGCTAGGTAGTTTTTATCTACTCGGTTCTTCAAAAAGACTCGTACCGAATACATTCTTAATTTTCTCCGATCTTGGTAACATATAACCAATATATATGGGAAGAAATAATAATAGATATAATAGTAGAAAATCAATATTAATTTGAGGATGGTAGAGCTGAGTAATGAGAAATAATAGAACAACTGATCCAAGATAATAGAATTGGACTATTGTTCGCATTACACCTTGGACAAACCAATGAATAGGTAGATGCTTATTATGAAAGATGAAGTAATAATAACTTCCTAAAGAATAGAGAAATAATGTGACCCCTACTAGACAGCTACCAGCAAAACCAGATAACATGGATATTTTTCTCGCATAGATCATACCAGAGGAAAAAAGAAGAGACCAAAATATTATACCAGCAATCATAAGCCCGTATCCCAACGTAAGAACTCCTAGTGCTCTTTGAATTTGAACTGGCTCTTGAGCACTAATTTTTTCCATTACGTTTTCGATTTCTTTTTTGTCCATTTCCTCCACGGGAAGAAAAATTCATTAAGTCTTAGGTAGAGACAGTAAGATACCTTTTGGACAAACGAGTTCAAGAATTTTCTGATCGTGGCAGTTTAACGGTGGTCAGTGTGACGGTTCCTACTTCAACCCCTTGGTGGAAAAAATCAGTTTTTTATCAGATTTATCCCAGATCGTATTCTGATAGTACAAATAATGGAATAGGTGATCTTCGAGGAATTATCAACAAAATAAGAGGAGGATATTTAACAAAACTAGGTATTGATGCGATTTGGCTATCTCCCATGTATCCATCCCCACAAGAAGATTTTGGATATGATATTACGGATTTTAATGCAATTAATCCAGAATATGGAACAATGGATGACTTTGATGAACTGCTTGAAGTATTACACGCGAATAATATAAAAATCATTCTCGATATGGTTTTGAATCATACCTCACATAAACACAAATGGTTTAAACAATCAAAAACAAGTCTTACGAATCCCAAACGTGAATGGTACGTTTGGAAAAAGGGGAAGGGAAAGCATGGTAAATCACCTCCTAACAATTGGAAGGCAATTATTGGTGGATCCGCCTGGGAGTGGGATGAAACCACAGAGGAATTTTACCTTCACCAATTTCTTCCCTGCCAACCTGACCTTAACTGGCAAAATTCTGAAGTAAAAAAAGCAATGTTTAATTCTATGAAGTTCTGGCTAGACAAAGGTGTTGATGGGTTTCGACTGGATATCATTCACACAGTTTTCGAAGATACGCAATTTCGTGATAATCCCAGAAGTATATATCTTCTTCCATCTCATTTACGTCTTGATTCGCTTTTTCAGAATCCGATTTTCACTCAATTTTTACCTGAGACCGTTGATCTTTGTGTCGATCTCCGTTCACTTGTTGACAACTACAATCCTGAAAGAGTTTTGATTGGTGAAGCTGCGGGTGGGCCCGAAATTATTTCTCCGCTATATGGAACTCCAGAAAAATCAGGATTAAATCTTGTTTTTGATTTCCAATTTGCAAACCAATCTTTTTCGTCAAAGAAATTTAAAAATTCGATTCTTGATTCAATAACTCATTTGAATGACTTTTGGCCCTGTTATACCTTCTCAAATCATGATACTGTGAGAATGATTTCACGATATGGAAATAGTGAGAAAAAAGCAAGAGTTCTTACACTTTTACTATTAACAGTCAGAGGAACTCCTGTAATCTATCAAGGAGAAGAAATTGGTATGCATCAGGGGAAAATACCACGAAACAAAGTAGTTGATCCGATAGGAAAATGGAAAATATGGGGTTTACCACTTGGTAGGTTCTTTGGAAGGGATGGATGTCGAACACCATTTCAATGGACTAACTCAAAGATCAACGCTGGATTCTCATCAAATCCAGATGTGAAACCTTGGTTGCCAATATCTTCAAATTTCCAAAAGATAAATGTGGAATCACAGGAAAAAAATGAGTATTCCATGTTTAATTTCTATCGAGAGTTATTACGATTTAGACACGAGAATGAATGGCTCCAGGAGGGGAAAATGGAATTTATAGAAACACAATCAAAACATTGTTTAGCTTTCTCTAGAAATCTAGGACCTAATTCAGGCATGGTTATCCTGAATTTTCATAAAAAGCCAATCCGAATTATAAATCCCTTTTTGAATTCAGAAAAAGTATTTTCAACAGATACTTTATCACATTCAAAAGTATTGGAAAAGTACATTACTGTAAACAGGTATGAAGGGATTATTATTCAAAAGAAGAGCTTTCGTGATTGATCGAATCTTATTCCAAATTAAATTCTTCCCCGAACGATAGGTACCCACCATATTTAGCATGAATGGCACAGGTTCCTTCAGAACCAACCATACATGGACCTACAGGGTTTTCGGGTGTACATTTATTATTAAAAAGACCACAATCACGAGGATATATTTTGCCAAGAATAACATCCGCGCATCGACACCCTTTTGGGATATCCCGACCTTCAGACGGAGGAATATCTTCTTTCACCCGAATATTATACTCACTGAATTGATTAGCAAGCTCAAGACCTGAATTTTCGACCATTCCTATCCCTCGCCATTGAGAATCTACAGTCGTATAGGCATTATCAATCGCTTCTAACGCCTTTAAATTCCCTTCTCGGGTCACTACACGAGTATAAAGATTCTCAGTTTTGGGTTGATTTTGAATTAGTTGCTGCATGATCTCAAGGATACCAAACATCACATCTGCGGGTTCAAAGCCTGCAACTACGATGGGAATTTTATGTTCGTGGGAAAGAGGCTCATAAATACCAAAACCAGTGATAGCTGATACATGTCCGGGTGCAATAAAACCGTCGACACCAATCTCTGGTTGTCCAACCAATAATTTCATCGCTGGTGGTACTAATCGATGTGAAGATAGTATTGACACATTCGATGGAATTTGCTGATTTAATAATTCGATTGCCACCATGGGGGCAGTGGTTTCAAACCCAATGGAGAAAAAAACATATTTCACTGACGGGTTTTTCTTTGCTAAACGTATAACATCCAAAAAACTATATACGACTTGTATAGACGCTCCCTCAGCCCTTGCAGTCAACAAAGATCCTTGATTGCTAGGAACTCTCGACATATCTCCGAATGTTGTCAATGTGTAGCCATTTTTTGAAAGCCAGATGGCTTGCTCAATGTCTTCATTAGGGCAAATACAAACAGGACAACCTGGTCCGGCAATTACTTCTACATTTGCTGGTAATAAGGATCGAATCCCCCAATGAGAAATTGTATATTCATGTGTTCCACATACATGGCAAATTTTGATCTTTTTATCCCCCAATTCTAAGGCAAGAGCAGAAATTTTCTTGCCTAGGGTCTTAACGATTTCAGGGTCTTGATAAGATTTCATTAAATGCCGAGCTCTCCTAACTATCCTCAGTGTTTAAGTACTTAAAGAAGCTTCAGGCTAGATGGAAGATAATGGATTCAATTTCAATTAGAAAAGCCACTATTTCTGATGTACCTTCATTGGTACGGTTACGACGCTTAATGTTTGAATCAATGGGACATAAAAATCCCGAATTATTGGAAGCTGGTGATATAGCAGCAGCAGGATTTTTTAAACAATTTATTCCCACAAAGGAGTATCAGGGATGGGTTGCGGAGGATTCCACAACAGGAGAAATTGTGAGTAATATTGGAGCTGTAATTGATCACCATCCACCAGGGCCAAACAATTTAACGGGAAAAATTGCTTATTTGATGAATCTATGCACTTTGGAGGAGTATCGACGACAGGGGATTGCCCGAAAACTACTTGAAGCCGCTTTGGAATGGGCTAAAGGAATGAAAGTAAGTAGAGTATCATTACATGCCACTGAGATAGGAAGGGACCTTTATGAGCAATTGGGATTCACCCAAACTAATGAAATGCGTCTTAAGTTTGAAAAAAGCTGAAAGGAATATGTTTCAAGTGATTCTATTGCAGTTTTTTCTCCAAATAGTCAGTAAGAGCAGTTAAATCGTCTTTGGAGAAAGATTTTACTTCCATTTTCTTTTTCTTGAAAGGTGACTCATCACCAAGAATAACAATTTCTTCGTATGAATCTTGAGAAAGGGCTTCTTCGATGCCAACGACAAACGAATCTTGAAATACGGGTTCTAAATCGGTTTGAGGGGGAATTGCAATTAAGATACGCTTATTTTTTCCAGAAAGTGAAATCTGTATCCCATTATTACGCTGAAGAGCACCAATTGTAAATCCTTTAATTTTTCCAAGATTTTTCTTAATCTTTTTACTATATTCAGTCAAAAATTTATGATTTTTCCCAAGCTCCTTCAAGATAGGTGCTTTCTTTTCTTCCGTAACACCAGCCAGCCATTTTATTGCTTCACGAGGATTTCCATGCGAATATGCATAAGCGGATTCAATATCAGATTTGCCTAAAGGCCATGTTGAATTTTCTTCTGTTAAGGTAAGATCGAATTTCTGATGAAAATCTTTTAACATGTGTATACAGTAGTCTTGAATGTCTTTTTTTGTAAAACGTTTGAGTAATATTGGAGGTTCAATACGACTCTGAACAGCTGTGCTGGATAGGTCAAGAATCTTATCCCACAATGTTGCTAAGCATGCAAGGCAAAGAACAAAATTACTAGCTTCATTATGCATTTTTTTAATGCTTTCTAACAATTGTAGTTCAGCTTCGGGCCCAAGAGCAATAAATAACGATTCTAGTTCATCAACAAAGAAAATCAAAGGCCTATCAACAGATTTCAAAATCACCTGCAAGGCCGCGAATGCTAGCTCTTCATCATCCATAATTGTTCTATTAAAGGATTTAGTCTCCTCATCCAGATCGAAACCTGTAAACCATTTTAATGCTAA
Organism: Candidatus Hodarchaeota archaeon; assembly: GCA_016840035.1. GTDB lineage: Archaea > Asgardarchaeota > Heimdallarchaeia > Hodarchaeales > Hodarchaeaceae > Hodarchaeum. Next base: position 10,495 of record JAEOTC010000169.1, read on the forward strand.
TTTAGATTGCTTAGGATCCTTTAAAGCAAAAAATCCTTCGATCACTACGTTTCCAAGGCCAGGAAATTCAAATGCTGCATTCTCAACCTTCTTGTATTTCTCTACAAGATAATCTGCCACAAATTCTAGAAGAGCTGATCCTCCAGCCTTAACAGTTTCAAAATAGAAATGAGAATATATTCTATTGGGATTAGTAGGAACTGGAACATAAACTACGTAAGCATTCGTAATCTGTTCGCGAACAACCCAATAAAAATGAGTTTTACCATAGCCAGCTTCAGCTATGACTGGAACGATCATTGATTCCCTCTTCTGTTTTCTTACTGTCTCCAAAGCATGAGAAATTCTATTTATGGCATCCTTATTAGGGCGGATCAAATTGAAAATTTCTGGTACATCTGCTCGAGCAGTGAAATTATGAAATGGGTTCTCAATAATTAGATTAGTTACTTGAGTCATTTTAATCTAGGCCTCGAATATTAAATAGTAAAATACGCCTGTACCTGTATCGGATGTAATACCTCCATACCCTGCGTGCGATTTGGACATTGCTGTCTGTAAAGTTAGTACCCCTTGATCATGAAAAGATAGAACTTTTTTATCAAAGTACGGATCAGAGATCCGTTTTTCGGCTAGCTTTTCACGGATCTCTGGAATACGAACTAATGGTTTCATCGGGGTCGCAAGGGAGGTATATGCTTTTCGTAAAAGGGATAAAAATTGTTTATCACTCAGTTCGGTTTTCATCGGTTTTTGACCATTAAGATACTTCTCTCCCATGTTCGTTAAACAATATACGCTTTTTGTCCCTTTTTTAAGTTGAATCAGTCCTTTATCGGAAAGATCAGTCAATAAGCTCTTCTCATTTTCCGTTCTAGCGTAGTAACCAGTGTCTCCAAGAAAATGGATGATTTCGAGGTACGAAGTATGCATAGTTACTAGTTAATGGGGGGAATTATATTTGAGAATCATATTTAGGAATCATCAGGATAATATATTTTTATTAAACATTGGGGGCAAATTAATGAAAGGGGGATAAACCGAGCTGATTAATGACTGAACTCGTGGTTTTTTTACATGATTCTTGACGATTTACAGAAAATCTCTGGTTTAGATACTGACGACATGTTTGGGACGATGTTTTCCTGGCCTAGTTTAATTGAAACCATTATAAATAGTTCAATTGAGATTAAAACAAATGTTTCAGTAGGTAAATTTCATCTATCCTATACAAAACCCATATCGAGTATTCTAATTTGTGGGATGGGTGGATCCGCAGTAAGTGGAGATTATATTGCCACATATTTTGCCAAAACTCTTTCTCAACCGATACTTGTGCAACGAAATTATTCTCTGCCTAAATTTGTGTCTACGAACACTCTTGTTATAGCAATCTCATATTCAGGCAACACAGAGGAAACACTTGCTGGAATTAGGAAAGCCGTCCAGGTTGAATGTCCACTAGTTTGTATTGGAAGTGGGGGAAAGGTAGAAGATTTTTGTGTAAAAAACCGGATTCCATTCTTCAAAATTCCATCTGGAAATCAACCTCGTGCATCATTTCCATTATTATTATTTCCGATTCTAAAAATTCTTGGTGCTATGAGCATCGCAAAATTAGATGAAAATGTTATACAAGAGGTTATTCGTAATCTAAAGACAATGCGAGAACTCATACGGCCTCAAACTCCAACCTCCGAAAATCAAGCAAAACAAATCGCTGAAAGACTATTCAACCATATTCCCATAATTTGGTCCCCGTATTATTGCGTAGCTAATCGGTTTAAATGTCAAATAAATGAGAATTCAAAGCAGCTTGCGATTGCAGAGGAATTACCTGAATTCAACCATAATCATATTGTCGGTTTTCAGAAGCTTATCAAAGAAAATCCTCATATAGTAGTAATTTTTCGGTTTCCTTCCGAACATGCCAATGTTTCCCTTCGATTCGAAATTTCTAAGGAAATTGTTGAACCAAAGGTGGAGATACTAGAAATTCAAATCCAATCTGGTGATTTACTTAGCCAACTCGTTACGGCAACTTACATTGGAGATTATATCTCAATATACCTGGCTTTACTCAACAACCAAAATCCGAATACGGTAGACAGCATTGATTTTCTTAAAGAACAGATGGAAAAGCGGGGAAAAACGCAATCTTCATTGATGAGTGAATTAGATAAATTATCATCAAGCGAATAACGGAAAAAGCAAACAAAAAAACTATAGTGAAATTTTGAAAGTCTTAGTTATCGCTGTATAGGAAAGATTTCAGATATGACCACTAATTATGACGTAGTAATCACAGGTGCAGGAACCGCAGGCAGTATGGCGGCAGCTGCCCTTGCAAATAAGGGCCTTAAAGTTGCTTTGTTAGACAGACAACCAAAAGAAAAAATTGGAGTTAAAATTTGTGGCGATGCTACAAGTGGTGAACATTTCAAACGTATTCAGGACATAACCAAGGTCGATCCTCCCAAAGGAGATGAAGTAATTCAAAAGGTTGCTGGTGCTTGGTTATACTCTCCAGATCGAGAAGTGAAGCTCGAACTTGTTGAGGAAGGAGGGACAGGTATAATCATTGATCGATTTAAACTCGGTATGAGAATTCTGGACAATGCAATTGACTTTGGGGCCGAGCTGTTTGATGAATCGATGGTTAAAGAACCAATAATCACCGATGATTATGTTACTGGAATAAAGTATCGGGGAAAGGATAAAAACATCCATGAGATGACAGGAAAAGTTATTATTGATGCCTCAGGGATCATCGGAGTTCTGAGAACGAAACTTAATCCCAATAAGACATTTATGGATCTCGAGCTGGCACCAAAGGATGTATGTAATTGTTATCGGGAAATCCGTGATGTGGAACCTGAAATTGAATCCCCTGAATTTATTAGACTCATTTTTGATCAAGATGTTGCGAAGGGTGGATATATTTGGGAATTCCCGCGAGGGCCGCATTCTATGAACGCAGGGCTAGGAGTTATGCGGATAAATAAAATGAATCCCCATAAACAGTTTGATGTATTCATTGAGCAGAGAAAAGAACTTTATGAGAACTCCAAATTAGTTCATGGAGGGGCATGGCGAGTACCACTAAGACGTCCTCAAGATAATCTTGTATGGAATGGCTTCATGCTTATTGGTGATTCTGGTACACAAGTCAAACCAACCGACGGTGGTGGAATAGGGATATCAGTAAATGCGGCAGCAATGGCTAGTAAAACTATTGTATCAGCATTAGAAAATGATAATGTTTCGATGGATGGTCTATGGGATTATAATGTCCAATTCATGCGCTCTATAGCTCCCATCAATGCTCCACTCGCAATCATGAAAGATTTTGTGATTCCCCTTCCTAGTTCGATTCTTAATGAAATTTTCCATAAAGAAATTTTGACAGGTGACGACTTGCTCTATGGAAATGCTTCAGGAAATATTTCCAGTGGATTTATGGTCAACCTAGTGCGCGCATGGCGTGGGAAGAGAATTTTAGGAACTTTATTTAAGTTCAGAGGAATTCTTAAACAAATGGATAGAGCTAGAACACTATACGAGAATTTTCCAGACAATTCAGAAGATTTTCAACCTTGGCGTTCCGAAATCATGAATATCTATGGTGATTAAATCTCCATAGACTAATTCTTCTTTTTCAGAGAAATAAATCACTTATTTGTCTTAATTCAGGGGGACAGACCTGCAGATT
>JAEOTC010000017.1 GCA_016840035.1 Candidatus Hodarchaeota archaeon
TGACAGAATGACCTCTACCATCATCAACTTCAGTTAGATAGCCACGTACCCAACGGGCATTCGATTTTAACATTTTACATTCCTTCCATTACCTATAACGCTCTACTAGTTAAAAACTCTGATTGAACTGTTTTCGTAAATTCAATCAGAAAATCAAAATCATTCCGTTATCAATTAAAGAAAAAAAGGGGAAAATGCCACCTAAAATGGCAAAGAATATGTTTCTTCTATTATACTAGCATTGAGGCATATAGAAACAGTAAACCAATCAGCCCAGCAAATATACATAGATGGCCCATTCCATCAATGCCTAATTTTACGCTTAATGTTTTCTTCCCAGTCTTCTTATCTGATTCAATATCAGCAATATCTTGATAAGGAACTAATGCAAAGACAAGGAGGAATATGAAAATTGAGTAGAAAATCACGGAGGAATCCACAACCCAATTCTGAGATAGGTATACCCAATAAAAAGTGGCAAGGTAAGATCCAGTAGTGAAGATTTCATGACCTAAGGGTAATTCTTCTGTTAAAAAATTAATGAAAATAATTACAATTAGGATCGGAACTCCGATAATAAATAGACTAAGCTGTTCGTACTCAGAAAATAAAAGAAATGCTTGGAATATACCTGTTCCAATTGCTATAACAGTTATAAAACGTCCAGTGTTCCGGACGGTAGTTTCAGATAGAATTCCATCACGAATGACACCCATCCCACCGATCACATTATCATAACCTGCGGCCCAATCTCCCGCTTCATCGCGGTAATGGACTCCAATTGCCGAGATGAGTGTCGCAAATATTGCGAAAATTGCATGGAAAGCATTAATTGTAAAATCTTGAACTAATCCTTGAGTTAATGCCCCTAAGGCAATAATAAGATAAGCAATCAAAAATTGAGGACGTGTTAGTTTAATATATCCAGATAATTTTGTGAGTGGCAAAGTTTCTTGGTCATCTGCTTGATTCATAGTCGTTTCAGTCATAATTAAACCCATCAAATATAATATAGTTTGTCGCTCACTTGATATTAAAATTTAAAATCAAATGAGAACATCTTCTAGATATTCCTGAAGCTGATTTACATATTTTTGCTTAATTAATCGTGGAAGGAAAAAAAAATTAATTGAATTTTTCTTGAAAGTTCATTGGTCAAAATCAGATTAAGATGTGAGCTCTCATGAATCACTCAAAAACCCTTCTACTAGAAGCAAAAAAACGGAGTGAATCACGATTTGATCTCCACCATCTAGAAGAAAAATTAATGATTAGTCCATTAAAGAAATTGATGTTCAAATATTTCGAGTTCAGGATTTTTAAAAGACTCCTCTCATCGCTTGATGTAAATTTAACGGGAAAACGAGTACTTGAAGGTGGGTGTGGCGCAGGATATGGAATTGAAGTAATTTCTAACTATCTCAGACCAAAAGAATATTATGCATTTGACCTGAATAAAGGGATGGTTGAGAGATCTCGATCTGTTGTTAAGCGAAAAGGTCTTCCAGTTAATGTTTTTCAAGGAGATGTCACAGAGATAAATTTACCGTCAGAGAAATTTGATATTGTATTTATCTTTACTGTCTTACACCACGAAAGTAAATGGAGAGCCGCATTAAAGGAGTTAAATCGTGTTTTAAAGCCAAATGGACTGTTAATAATTAATGAAATTAATAGTCGGTCATTAAACTGGTTTGAGCGTTATGCGAAGGTATATCATCCCAAGACAGCCCACTTTACTTGGAATATGTTTAGGTATGAGCTTAACCAGGCCCAGTTTTCAATATTAAAGGAATACCTTTTTCTTCAAGATTTTGGCTTTTTTATAGGGCAGAAAAAACCTACTAGGAAATAGATTAGGTAATTAGAGCATTAATCCTTTTTCTTACTCCAATCTGAATTCGCTGGCCATTGATGATCAGTATCTAAAGGTTCAATCTCAAATATAATACCAGTTTTAGAAGGGCAATGAATTCTCCATATGCCATCCTTCTCCCAAGAGCGAGCTCCTCCTGCAGCCATTCCTAAATAAGGAATCAATACGTAATGCGCATCATCACATAATATAGTTTTTCCAGTTGGTTTCATAAAAGCGTAAGGGGTTTCCCATGACTCACCAACGATATGTGGGCACTTACCAAGTTTTTGATGAACTTTAACACGAAGATGTTTCATAAATCCTGTAAAGGACAAAGAATTATTTTGATCTTTCGGTGCTAATTTCAACTATCCAGTTTTTATCTTCACAAAAGCTCCTTTTTTCAAGAATCGTGAAGCCATTTCAACATACTTCTGTTTGAACTCTAATAGTTCAGCCTTAACAGTTCTTTTTGATTCATCATGAATGTTTCCAATTATTTTTGCTGAAACCCCAACTCCAATAGCTCCAGGTCCGAATTCTTGTCTTTGTCGTGCTAATCCAGCTTCACCTAGGATGGCCCACTCTTTCATAACCACATAATCTGATACAACCGCACCCATTCCTATAACAACATAATCTTCAAGTGTTGCATTATGTATGATACATCCATGACCGAGCGTTACATGATTACCAATCGTAGTTTGATCTTCAGGTCTAGCATGAATTATAACATTTTCTTGAATAGAACTCTCATGTCCTATCCGTATTTTGCCATAGTCGCCACGTATTCGCGCACCAGGACCAATATAACAACTCTTACCTATTATAACGTCACCTATTATATCAGCGCTTGGGGCTACCCATGTCCCTCCACCAATTTTTGGTTTTTTGCCTTCAAATTCCCATAATGCCATGAAAAAGTATATAATTTGCGTAAAGTAAAAAATATTGTTTCGTTTTCAGTAAATCTACTTGGAATAAGCAGCAATGTAAAATGAGTAAAACCTAAAACTTCATTAGAAATAAATCTGAAAACAAACAGTGTTACGTGTTGAATCATGCTTCTTTTTGAAGAGATCAATAGAATATCAAGGAAGACTCGTATTTTTATGTCTGCAATGATCTCTATTTGGATTTTAATTGCTTTTCTCTTAATATTTTACGATCTACCTTTATCTATAATTCTTGTTGATTATAATTCTTCTTGGGCTAAGTTTGTTGCATTGTATGGAGAAATTCCTGGTCACATTGTCATAAGTCTTAGCCTCTTTATTCTGTCAAGGTCATATTATAAGGATTGGAACGGTAGAAGTACAGTAATCTTTTTTCTGGTTTTAATCTTTAACTCGATACACATTGTAAACATCATTAAGTTTATCTTCCCTAGATTAAATTTCGAAATTCTAGAACATGTAGTTATCTTTAGTTTAGCATTAATCGGTCAACATCTAGTAATAACTCGCTCCAAAGTAGTGGATTTTTTATCAGAGAGAAAATTCAAAAAGTTTGCAATAATTACTCTTTTTTTGGCATTAATCAACCCCCTAATCTTCGTACAGACGTTTAAAGTATTATGGGGACGGACAAGGTTTCGTGATCTGACAGAGAATTATCAGGGATATTCACCATGGTTTATTCCCCAAGGAATAACAGGACAAAAATCATTTCCATCAGGACACACAGCCATGGGCTGGATGTTATTACCACTTATGCTGTTAGTACCTCAAACGGGAAGAATACGAACGATTTTCCAAAGTTTAATTCTTCTTTGGGGTATAATAGTCGGGATAGGAAGAATTGTCATCGGAGCTCACTATGCATCTGATGTACTCTTTTCGTCAGGTGTGGCTTTTTTAGGGTACATACTCTTGACAAACCATTGGAAAGAAGAGAACAATCCCGATCAAGATGAATCTGGGAATTTAACTCTGTAATATTAAGAAAAAAACTCCTTGAGAGTCATTTGTCGTTTTAAATACTTATTAGAACGTTCGAATCCCCGTACATCTAGTTTTTCACTAGTTAGAGTTTTATTTAATGTTATAGCATCATTAATTGCGTAGCCAGAGAAGCGATTATTGATCAAAACAAAAATTGTGTCATATTCGCTTGCAAGTTGAACCATCCTTGTTACCCATTCGTTTAAGGCCAATTTCTTATCAAGAAAGACTTTCCCCAATTTTTCATTTGGTATTAATTTACGGTCACCAAGTAAACGGATATAATGAAAGTCCCGGTCAGTCACAAGGAATTCCTCGGGGAATGGAAATCTTGTAGTCTGTGCCAGTGCAATCCTTTGTGAATCTAAATAATCCTTGAATTCAGGTACGAACCAAGATTCATCTCTTATTTCAACAACAATATGACCATCAAACTGTGAGCGACATTCGTTAAGGATAGTTGTCAAGAATTTAAAAGATTCAGAGGAATATTTCAACCATGGAGGGAACTGAGCAAGAGTAACTCGGAATTTTTCCTCCAAACCATCATTTAATCTCGAATAAAATAGTTTTATGAGATCTGGTTTGATTTTCCGTTTCCGAGCATGAGTGATATCTCGAGTAAGCTTTGCAGAAAAGATGAAATCGGGAGGGGTATAATAATACCACCCTCGAACCATGGTTTCGGTCGGAATGCGATAAAAAGTGGAATTAA
>JAEOTC010000009.1 GCA_016840035.1 Candidatus Hodarchaeota archaeon
AAGCTTCTTGCTCAAAATAATTGAAAGTGAAAAGGGTTGATCCACCCTCTACCTGTGTTTGGACAATAGTGGAAGGAGTAACTTCAACAAAGTCTCTGGAAAAAAAGAATTCACGGAAACTTCGTGAGGTATAATCTCGAAATCGCATAATGTTGGATGCGTGTTCACCACGTAGAACTAAATGCCTTTTATCGAGAAAAACCTGAGGCCCCGAATCAGGACGAATTTCAAACTCCAACTCTGGGGACGCATAACTAATAACAGGGCTAATGGCGTTAAGTTGTAGTTCGATCCCATTATAAGGAGCACGACTATCTTCCTTAATCGTACCCTTTGCTGTAACCGCGGTTTCCCGAGTTAACTTCTCAGCTACCTCAAAGAATGATTTACCTATTGATGGTTTTATTACTGCTTGAACATACCCTGTTGGATCCCGAATAACTAAGAATATTAGACGCCCCTGCCTACGAACGTGATGGAGCCAACCACGAACTTTGGCTTCCTCTCCAATCATTCCAGGGAGGTTTTTTATTGAAGAAAATTTCACTACTGATGTCCTCATCGGAAACTACTATTTGTTTAGCTGTATTTTTACAAATTTAAAAACACAGGCAAGATTTGGGAAATAATCAAATCTTATAAATAATTGAGTTATTAATAGAAGCATATTTTTATATTATTCAATTGTATAAATAGATGGAATAAGTTCATATTATCTTATCTTAATTTAATTTATAAACTCATATCAGTGAAGAAAGACAAAGAACCATAATAACAATAAAGGATGGTGTGTGGAATGGTTAGTTATCTTGCTAAAGTTGTTATGCTTGGTGCTGGCGGAGTTGGTAAAACTTCCCTAATCAGACGATATGTTCAATTTACTTTCACACACGATTATCTTGCCACAATAGGATCTAACTTTCTCATAAAAAGACTTATCCTTGAAGAGGGGAAAAAAATGTCCATGCAATTATGGGATCTTGCAGGACAAGAATCATTTCGTAGTATTCGTTCGAAATACTATCTCGGAGCGAGTGGAGGAATTCTAGTATTCGATCTAACCAGACAGGATACTCTTCAGGATTTAGAAGGTTGGCATTTCGATTTCAATCAAAAAGTTGGAAAAGTTCCTTTACTACTGCTAGGTAATAAGTGCGATCTACATGATAAGGTCGAAGTTAGTCAAGAAGATGCTGAATCGATAGCACAGAAATTCGGAGCTAGTTATACGAAAACATCAGCACTTGATGGGACTGGTGTTGAATCTGCCTTTCTGGATCTCGCTTGGAAAATTGCAAACTTTAAGGATAGAAAAGTGTAGCATAAATTGCTTTAAAAATGTAGTTTATGATAATCCCAGTACTTTTTATCAAGATATTCGGAATGGAGCCTTCCAAGACTTGTAAATCAACGGGGGGTATATTTTTAGATTCCGTAAGTTCGATTCGAGAGTCAATAATAAGACTAGATATAAATACTATATTGTATTGATATATGATAGAACTATTTCTGATTCAAAGGTTTTGTTAAAGAATAAGGAGCAAGAATAAGAATGCTGAAAAAAGACGAACCAATGTTAATTTTCACAACCAAAGTCAGTCGGTGTGCTAATGGCTACCATTTAAAGATCAGGAAGAAAGATGTAGAGCTCCTAAATTTAGCGGGTCACATGGTAAAAATCAAGGTGTATCGTGTCATGGAAAGTGAGGAGGAAGTGAGGGATCCTTATGATAAATTAATAGATTAACAAAATCCTAGTAATTAATTCCTATCAACTTGTTGTATGAAAGACACTTTTTTGATTTTCATTATTTTTTTGGTTCGATCCGAGGAAAGGAAAAAGCTATCTCACCCGAGTTTTATTTCGGTATGTTTTTATTTATGTTCCCATTCTTTGTTTTTATAATGATTCTTGTGAAAGAAGCCTAGAATTGGGTTTCAGATATTCTTGAGAATCGATTTTATTCAACGTAATGATCAAATCAATGAATTAGGTCGTTGTAATTGCCGCTCAATGTGAAACCTACTGGAATTGATGGCCTCGATAAACTTTTAGGAGGAGGAATTCCAGCGGGGTGGTTCGTTGCTATGCGGGGTGGAGCAGGAGTAGGTAAAACCACACTAGGCGTCCAATTCTTGTTGGAGGGTATATTAAAGTATCACGAGCCAGGTCTTCTGGTAACATTCAATGAACCCTTAATAGCTCTTAATAATATCATGGCGAATTACGGATGGGATCTTTTAAGTCTTCAGCAGATGGGTGAACTCACAATTCTTGATTTCACTTCGACAGAAATGGGGATCATGCAACAAGCAAGTCGTCTCCGTGAAGCTTCATTAGATTATATCACTCAAAAGATAATTGATGCAGTCCGCAATTTAGGAGTCAACCGCTTAGTGATTGATCCATTAAATACCTTCTCCTTACTTTTCCGAGATCTTTTTGAAGTTCGAAAAGAGTTACATCGTGTTATAGGCATTTTATGGGAAGAAAAATGCACAACGTTAGCAGTTTACGAATCTACTGGAGAAATTGTTCAAGATACTAGATATCCTCAATTTTCAACTGAAGATTTTTTGGCTTATGGTGTGATCCATCTCCAATATGTTACAATTGCTTCAGCCAGAGAACGAGGAATTGAAATCCTAAAAATGCGAGGAATGCCCCATTCGAAACGCATTCACCCTTTTTCGATTACAGACAAGGGAATAGTAATTGATGTTGATAAACCATTAGTCTTTACCGAACTCCACAAATGAGTAATGAATGGATTAGAAAATTGTGACAATAACAATTTTCCCTTTGAACTTGGGGAAGAAATTGAAATATTGCAGATTATTACTCTAACACGCCTTTAAAAGTGGGTACAATGAAGAGTCTGAGATGGCGGTTGTTACCATTCTCAAAAAATAGTGCTTCACAGAACATGGCTATCGATGAAGCGATTTTTCGTCTTTACGACGAGAATCAGTTGAGTACCATTCGTTTATACGGTTGGAAGCCATCCGCAGTATCTATTGGTAAACATCAATTTATTGCAGAGGAAGTGGATATAAAATCTATTTCTAGGTTGGGTTTCAACTGCGTTAGGCGCATTTCAGGCGGTGGCGCGGTTTTTCATGACGAATTAGGAGAATTAACTTACAGTGTTGTCACCAATCTGCAAAATTCGAACCCTAATGCACTTGAAAGGAACTATTACGAGATTTCAAACTTTATATTTCATCCTATTGAAGAACTAGGAGTAGTACTTGATTATGGACAAATTCACTGTCCTTCTGTGTTTTGTAACGGGAAAAAATTGTCTGGTAATGCTCAAGCGCGTCATAGAAATATTGTTTTACAACATGGAACTATTTTAGTAAAATTTCGACCTGAAATTATGTACTCTGTTTTAAAAGCTCGTCCTGGACGTACTCAAGAAAGCATGATTGCGTCTGTTTACCAACACATCACTACTCTTTCTGAA
>JAEOTC010000018.1 GCA_016840035.1 Candidatus Hodarchaeota archaeon
CTGTGATTCCATACTTCTCATATATCGAATGATCTTGAAGCTTCTTCTATAACGCCAGAAACTATAGATAAAGATTCGTATCAGAATTTTGGGAATCATCTTACGTTTAAATGCAGCTCTTTGTGCTTCAGTACTTAGACTACTTAAAATATATCCAATAACTTTACCATTTGTGGTGTTTATGGCTATAAAACAATTTTCTGGTTCATAATCCACATAGTATAGACTAAACAATTGACCAAACAGGTAACGATCATCGAAATGTTCTCTTGCATCCTCTCCCATATAGCCTGTTTGAATACAAACATCAATGACTCCATTACGGTAAGTCTTATTAAAATCCCGAATTTCGATCAATTTTAATCCATCTACTCGTGAAATTGTCCAGATTATTTTCTTCTAAAAGGAAATTTCTTCAGTACCGTCAGTACTGTTAGAATGAATAAGGTTACAATAACAGGAATCCCTGGAGTATTATTATCTAAGGAAGTATCAGAAGTTGTTGTTCCGTCTCCTACATCGCTTGTACTTGAAATCGGTGTCGATTCGGAAGATGTGATGGCAGAACTTGTTGTTTCTTGAGAGAGATCGCTAGTGTTATTAATTGAATATACGGTATAACCCTTAGGAGGGGCCCAAATTTCTGTCCATCCCTCGGAATTAGTTTCCTCATCAAAGGCTTGACCAGTGTAATCTGATAGGGTTGAGCTACTCCATTTTGACTGAACATATTCCCCTCGCCATTCTGTACCGTCATTCAGTGCAATAATACATCCTGGATCACCATTCCGCTGAGCTATGTAAATATCCTCATCAGAATACAAGATGGTTGTAGATCCTTTTGCAAAACGGTTATGAACATCAACAAGAACATTAATCGGGGTTTTCAGAGCAGGATTCTGCCAATCCTTCCAAAACACACAAGGATACCCCTCGGAAGTAAGTATGAAGGCATAAGCCATCATTTTGTTGGTAATAATCTCATCGGTATCGTGGTTAGCTATGAATGTTACGCTCTGATATGGACGATTCCCCATTACTCCAAGAAATGCGGGATTGGCCAAATTCCTCAAGTCATATGACCCATCACTATTACATACATCTCTAAGGGTATAATATAGAGGGAAGTCAAATGCACTCACTTTATTTTCTGTACTGTCTAAATAACTAAAAATAAGTTCCTTATTCCCGTCCCAGAATTCAGCTACACCCCAACCTCCAACAACATCCATCCAATCCTCGACCATGCTCGAATGATATCCTTTAACATAGTCAAATCGCCATCCATCATAACCAATGTCATCTCGTAACCATTCCCCCCATTGCAATAAGCTCTCATTTACATATGGATTGGCATGACACAGGTCAGGAAATTCTCCAAATACACCCTCATCAGAGATTTCAAAAGTGCTTGGATGAAAATCATTATAGCCACGTAAGAATGTGTTACTTGCTACGGTCGAAAAATCGGTGTAAGTATTGGTATTCGTGTTGAGATTGAATTCTTGATTACCTCCACTATTGTGGTTTAAAACTAGATCCCCAATTACAGAAAGACCTAAGGATCGACAATGATCTAATAATGAAACTAGATGAGATTTTACCCCAAACCTTGTGGCAATTGATCCCATCTGATTGAATTCTCCTAAATCATAATAATCGTATGGGTCATATCCCATTGAAAATCCCCCGCTTTGTGCTTTACTTGGGGGAGGTAACCAAATCGCATCAAAACCAGAAGCATTTATTTCCGGCAGAGTATCATTAATTGTAATATACCAGAGATACTGTGGAACATCCCAATAAAATGCTTGAAGCATAACTCTACTCCCGATCTCTGTCGATGAGTCAGAAATGACCTCGTACATAGTTATTTGTCCTACATTTGTTGTGTTTGCTAGAGAGATGAATTCTGAAGTAGCAAAAAGGGGAAAAGTGAGCGAGATAATACAAATTATCAATAAATGCTTAGTAAGCATCATTAATGCAACAACTTCAGCTGATTCACGATCATTTCCGATATCTGCCGTAAATATTTCTGGTCTGTATCATTAAATGCACCTACTTGATCTGAATCAACATCAATTTGACCAATAATGGTCTCATTATCTTCAATTAGAACTACAATTTCAGAACGAGTTCCGATGGAACAGGCTAAATAATTAGATTCTTCTCTTACATCATGAATTACTTTATCTGTTCTATCTGCCACTGCTGATCCGCACACACCTTGACCGACTGGGATTCTTATGTGTTCAGTTTCTAATCCGATATAATTGTCAAGATTTAACTCCTGTTTCTCAGAATCTAAAAGATATATACCTACCCAATTGAAATATGGGATATTTGACAATTCTCCAACTACCGTCATGTAAATTTCTGTTGGATCAATCATTTCGGTTGAATCAAATGTTTCTGTTAAATTATCTATGATTTTAGTATAGTAGGCAATTTTTTCGTTTGGATCCATTTTTCCAGCGCAACCATATGTTTTACATTCTATTTACTTTTTATCTTGTGTGTACGACGAGAGAGATAAAGACGTTTTCATTGTTACTAAGTATTGATATTAGCTGTTTTCCTTAACACTTAATAACCTTCAATGGGAGTGTCTTTTAGAATTTTAATGAGGTAATTAAAATTGAATCGACTTAAAAAAATGACTTCTTTATTATTGATTCTGAGTATAACCATCATAATGATAAGTAATTCTCAAACCATTGCACGGCCGGAGAAACAGACTGCTGTCCAAGCGTTTGAGCCCTATAAATTTATTGCCTATGGTGATACCCGGAATACTCCCACGGGAGACAACACAGGGATAGAAACAACATCTGTAATGATCGAAGATGTTATGGCTGAGCATGATATTTCATTTATTTTGCATGTAGGCGACATGATGGACTCAGGGGGCTCACAAGATGAATATGATGCCTATTGGTGGCCACATATGGGCGATATTGTGAGTGAAGTACCATTTTACGTTGCTGCGGGTAATCATGAATATGTTCCCTTAAGCGGACCTGACGATGTTGATTTGTCAGTTTTCCGCTCCAATGTAGAGAATTTAAACAACTCTCCCTATGATGAACAATTTTTCAGCTTTGATCAACCAAACGGGGATACTCATTTTATAGTATTCAACGGTGTCTATTATTTTGAACATGGTCTTAATACAACATTACAAGCTGAACAATACGCTTGGATGGAAGCTGATTTGGCTGCAACTAATGCATCTCGTATTGTAGTTATGAACCACTATCCGCTTTACGGAGCGAGTATCGCAAGAATTGGCGAACGGGAAATAATGCGGGAGGAATTTTTAGATCTCTTCATGCAATATGATGTCGATTTCGTAATAGCTGGACATGATCATCAAGTGGTACATCAAGTTAGAAATGAAACAGACCACCTAATCATCGGTGCAGGAACTGCAGCTTATACGTATCCTACTCCTCCTCAAGGCTTAGGCAATGAATGGGAAGATGGAGATTGGGCAATAGGTGGTGTATATGCAATCTCATTGGTAGAAGTTACTGTTGCGGGATTTGACGTTGATATTATCTTAGATAATGGAACAACAGTGTATGAATTCTTTGTTGATGCTGCAATGCCTGATGAAGTTGCTCCTGGTCTCACATCTCCTTCTGATCTATCTTTCACGGTAGGCGATACGGGAAAGGTAATTTCTTGGACCGTTACAGATATTAATTCTGGGACCTATTCCATCACAGTTGATGGGACAGAAGAAGATTCAGGTTCCTGGAATAGCGGTGATACTATTACGTATGATGTCAGTTCCTTTTCTATTGGGACTTATAATGTAGTATTAAATGCAACTGACTCTGCCGGAAATTCCGCAACAGATACCGTTCAAGTAACGGTCGAAGATGAAATTGCCTCCACAACGACTACCACAACTGAAGAAGAACCCTCTGGTACTCCTGGTTTTGAAATCCTAATCTCTTTGCTAACTATAATAGCAATAGGAGTATATAAGAGAAGAAGAAAGTAGAATATTCTTCTTCAACATTTCTTTTTTTTCATGAATGATAAACTATATTTAAAACTCTGAATCGTCTTTATTTACTTCAGATATTACTCACTATCTCTCTAGACTGATAGATAAATAGATGAGTATGTCTAAGCTATGTGTTGAAATTTCGGGATAACCATGGTTGAGAATTCCAATTTTAAAAAAGTATTTGAAGTCAATTCAACTCCAGTGTACTGGTTGGAAACTTTAGAAGAAGTTAAGCTCCTTGAAGAAATCCTAAAAGAAAAACAGATAAAAAGATTGGCTCTTGATCAGGAAAGAGCCCCGTACAATAAATTTTATCATCAGATTCCCTGTCTTTTACAAATTGCTTCTAGTGACATCATATGCTTTATTGACCTTTTAGATGACCCAAACATAACTGATCCATTAAAAGAAATATTGGAAGATCCATCGATTGAGAAAATTTTCTTTGATGCTCCATGGGACATATATTATTACCAGGAATATCTAAATTTACATATTAAGGGTATTAAAGACATTCAAGTTGCATCCTCATTACTTTACCCAGCCATTGGCACGACAAGCTTGATTTCTCTAGTAAAAGATGAGTTTAATATCGATATTAAGAAATCCAAGAAACAGCAAAAAAGTGACTGGACGAAGCGGCCGTTAAAAAAACAGCAAATTGCCTACGCAAGTCATGAAATCGTTTGGTTTCTACCAGTCTATGATGCATTGTTAAAGAGATTGGAAGAAATCGGACTACTTCAATTCTTTTATTATGGAAATAGTAGGATAACCTTAGAGGTACCCAAACCCGAATATTCACCAATGAATATCCGAAGAGTAAAAGGATATGACTCCTTATCAATTGTAGAAAAACGAAGATTAATCCAGCTGGGAATTATTCGAGATAAACTTGCCAGAGAATGGAATCGACCAGTCTTTCATGTATTAACGAATCAACAGTTATTAGAACTAACCAAAGAGGGAAAATCTTTGCAGGAAGTTCTCACTTCCAGACAGCGATTCTCAAAGAAAGCGAGGAATCTGATTAAACAAGCCTTAA
>JAEOTC010000170.1 GCA_016840035.1 Candidatus Hodarchaeota archaeon
GTTTCAACTGGTTTAAGATGTTCTAGCAATGTTGCATCTTCATTAAAGGATACCAAACCCACCTGTGTGATGTTATAATAAGAGTTAACAAATAATCGAGCCGCAGCTTGAGCAGCATCCATTTTTTCGTTAACAGACATACTCCCAGATTTGTCAAGAACAAGAACATTATCTGTTACTCGGAGATCGTACAGAACAGCTTCAATTTCCTGATCCATAGCACCTGCATAACGTACAGTAAGATTTTGAAAACCCCAAGAGGATTGTGCAGGTGCTTGGACTTCTAAGTAGTAATGACCGAATACATCGGTACATGTTAGCACCTCTGCAGGCCACGCACCTACTTCTACAACAAAATCATCTTTCTGAATATTTGGTACTGGATCCCAGTTAGACATAACTTCAGTAACAATCAAGAACTTCCCAGGATTATAATAAGGGCCAACTACCGTATAGAGATTATCAAAACGATTCGTTGGGGAAAGAATGTTTACTTTGAGGTCTGAACCTCCTGATGAAAAGGAGTAACGATATTGAACTGGATCAGGGCTGGATTTCCCTAGTGTAGAAACTATGAGAATCAATTCATCTCCAGGGTCTACTCGTACGGTTAGTTCATAGTGATTATGATTAGATAGGAAATAGTGGTCAATTAACTGGTTATTATTAACTTTCAACAAAGAGAAGTATAATTCTTCATGGGTAACTTGATTCACTTCTACAATTATGGGAGAATTCGGGCCACGAACTTGGGGTTTTACTCGATAATATTTAGGTGCCCATGAATACGGGATAAAATCAAAATCCGTTTCTACCGCACCATAAGGAAGAATTTCGTCAATCTCCAATCGTACTGGAATATAAGGTCTTGGAGGTTGAATTTCGTCCATATACCGATAATAATTTAGATCAGAACCCCAGCTCAGATCTTTTGCAAAATTTGCTGTAACAAAACTCTTAAATATCTCCTCTATATCAAGGAAGGAGAATCCTAGTCGTTCCAACATTTTATTGAAAACATAAAACGCATCATTACAGCCCCCCGCTGATTGAGCAGCTTCCCAAAACTCATATATAGCATCCACTCCTCGTTCAGGTTCAGATTGAATTTGGCCAAGCTGTTCGGTCACATAGGTCCAAAAGAGCGCTGCATCATATGATCCATCAAATAAATTCCTGACTGGATTGATAAGATACCCATTTACTTCACCCAAATAACCTGATTGATCTAGATCATCGCCAGTATCAACCAATGGATAGATCTTATCTTGAAACATTCGGGCTTGCCCCTCTGTCACCCAATCAGGTCCTTCATCTCCAGGATACATGTACTGAATAACATGCAAGTATTCATGAACCGCCACTGCTAACTGTTCAATATATGATGCACTTCGACCAACATCTGCATCTGGTACACCTAAATAGTAAGGATCGAAAGCCATCTGACCATGACCATGACTTATTCCTCCCTGGGCATTAATCCCAAGGTCTTCAATTCCAATACGTGTTCGTTCATTCCTTTCGGGATTATCAAAATTAAACTGAAGCATTCGGGTCCGAACATCCTCCATAATGGTTCCCCAATCTTCAACTTGATCAAGGGTAACCTCGTATAATGGGAAGTTGGATCCTGGTGGGATGTAATGGATTTGAAAGTGGTTACCCGGAGGATAATAAATTTCCCAATTTAAGACACGCGCATAGGATTGTATAAAGGGTAGTGTAATGACTAGTAAGCAAAAGTATATCGGTAACTTATTTCGCATTGGAGTCGCTCCTGTATTTTCGAGAATTATTGTTTCAGATATTCTGGTAAGAGACCTTAAATTTCTATCCAATTGAGAGGGAAAAAATTGACCAAAAGATAGGTTTTTACTTGTCTTCCTAGCTTCAAAGTAGGCTTTTTCAAGCATATCATGGTAAATGAGTTTATATTTGTCTGATATTTTCAGATCTCCTGGAATCCTGAATTTATGTTCTTTAATTTCTCATACAAATAAATATTGATGCGCAGTAGATTTTACATATTTCCTGTTATATCTACATCAATTTAACTTACTCCACATGGAGATAAATGTGAGAACTAATTAGGTAAACCAATATAAGGATCTTAAACTCAGACTATATTATCACTATAAATATGGTAAAAATATTCAAAAACAGAGAGCATTTACTATTCCAAACACGCAATTTTTTTCTTCTACTTAATATTAGAGGCCCCAAAGATGGTAAATGATGCAGAAAATATTGAAAAATCACAAATTTCTTCCCTAAAAGATAGAATTTATTATATGGATAATCTTCGGGTCTATTTAACAGTTCTAGTTATTCTGCACCATCTATCTGTCGGTTATGGAGGTTCGGGTGGATGGCCAATAAAAGAAATTGATTTTAATCCTATTGATGATCTAACTATAATTTTATTAACGTTATTTAATGCTCTCAATCAGTCTTATTTCATGGCCGCTTTTTTCCTCTTAGCAGGTTACTTCACTCCACGATCATTTGATAGAAAAGGCGATCTAAACTATCTCAAGGATAGGATAATCCGGTTAGGTTTTCCTCTGGTGATTTATGTGATATTCTTCTCTCCTTTAGTTGAGTTTATCGTCATTAATTTTGCATTAACGAAGCTAGGAAACTCTGAAGTCTTACTTGTTGATATTATCACTTATCGAATTGAGAATCTAGTCATCGGTGTGGATCATCTATGGTTTCTTCAAGCGTTGCTACTCTTTGCTATAGGATATGCAATCTATAAAGGATTTACAAACCAAGACGGTTCCAAGGAGAACATTTCTCCATTTTTTGACTCATTTCCCTCTGATAAAGTCATTCTCTTATCTATCGGTGTGCTAGCATTAATAACATTTAGTATTAGAACAATCTTCCTCATTGGTGAAACGTTCATCTTCAATTTTCAGTTTGCTCACTTCACACATTATCTATTCAGCTTTTGGGTTGGAATTCTAGCAAAGAATGGTAGATGGTTCGAGAATCTTCCCACTTCTCAAGCTAAACGCTGGTTGGGAGTTGCCATTCTCACAATTATTGTCTTACCTCTTATGTTAGTAGCTTTAGTAAACTTCAATGATCCTAGTTTTGATGCATTTATGGGTGGTCTGACTCTCGAATCATTCATTTATTCAATATGGGAATCATTCGCACTTCTAGCATTTTCCATCAGTCTTTTGTACATATTTCAAACTAAATTTAATCGAAGTACTAAATTACTGAAAAACATGGCCGATAGCGCCTATACAGCATATATCATACATGCCTTAGTTATTATAATCATAATGATTGCGCTTATCCCAATAACTTTACCTGCAATAATGAAATTCCTGATTGCTACGCTAATAGGAATACCTTCAATCTTCTTTCTTAGCCATTTCATTAGGAAAATTCCCTACTTCTCACGTGTACTGGGGTGACTAATGTTTAGGAAATCCAATTGATTCGGGAAGTTCACAAAAGTTAAATCGAAGACGAATATTTTTCCTTTATGCTTTTCTTCTTTGGAGTTTTGCTGTTCATTCTTGTGAATATCGGTTATCATATTATTGTTTTAAATTTAGAATATGAAAAGAGGGTATTAACTAAATTATTCAATGAAAAGGCTTTCAAAGTTCATGCGTTCGTATCAATGACCCTCTGGACTGTAACTGGCCTAATAATACTAGCTTTTCAATTATTAGATCATCCTAATTTTCATAATTTCCCACCAATGTCCGCTATTGGAGGTATTTTCTTAGTTATTGGAATTTTTATTGGTTTAATGGGGTATCTAGCTCTAGGGCTAACTCGATCCCTTCATTATAACTTCTTCTTTGAAATGACAGAGAACGTGGTTAAAAGAGGTATCTACAAATATCTTGATAATCCCCAGTATGAAGGTTTATTTTTCATCTTACTAGGATTTGCGTTTTTAACTGACTCTCTATATAACCTTATCATTTTCTTAGAGGTTCTTATCTTGATGGTTCTTCTTAAATACATCGAAGATAAACCCATAGATGTTTCACGGTGAGAAATTAGATGAATCCAAAAGACCCCTATGTCCTCGTAATTGGCTCAAGTAATATGGATCTCAATATGTATTCGAAAAGATTTCCCACACCTGGAGAAACCATTACAGGGGGAAAATTTAAGCAATCCTTCGGAGGGAAAGGGGCGAACCAAGCAGTGGCAGCCATTAGATCGGGGAGTAAAACTGCATTTATTGGAAAAGTTGGTACCGACACATTTGGGAAACAAATGATTGATAACCTATCGAGTGAAGGTATAGACACTCGTTATGTAATAAAAGATCCAGATGAAGCGAGTGGTGTAGCTATGATATTAATAGATCCTGAGGGTCAAAATATGATTAGTGTTGCCCCAGGAGCTAATAAAAATTGGATACTAGAAGATTTAGACAATGCTGTGGAGCTTATAGAAGAAGCTTCTGTTGTAATATTTCAGATGGAAATTCCTTATGAAATCATTACGAATATAGTGCGTCTAACCTCCGAAAAAAATGTGATTTCCATTTTAAATCCTGCACCGTTTAAAGAAATTTCATTAGAACTCTTGAAAAACATAACCATTCTGACTCCCAATGAGAATGAGCTTCTCAAATTATACTCCTCCTTAGGATTTAGTAATAATTCTAATAATTTTCTAGATAGCCTTCCAAAGATAGTAAATGATCTCCATAAACGAGGGATAAATAGTCTTGTGGTCACATTGGGGAGTAATGGGTGTTATATATCTGATAGGAATACTAAGGAACAACTTCATATTCTTGGAATAAATGTTGATTCTGTAGATGCGGTTGGAGCAGGAGACTGCTTCAATGGCGTATTAGCCAGCAGAATATCCATTGGTGATTCTTTAGAAGTTGCAGCAAAATACGCAAATGTTGCAGCTTCTATTGCAGTTACTAGAAAAGGTGCTCAAACCTCTATGCCTTTTTGGGAAAAGATTACTGGAAGATTTTCTGAAATTTATTGTAAGTAATAGTACTTTCAGTAAACTCTCTTATATTTGTTAGATAAGACTCAAGATATATTCAAGAGGAAATTCTGTTTTTGTAGCAGAAGCGCCATGCCATTTCATACATCCAGAATAAAATAGAGGTACCGCATGAGATGGAATACCCATTTCCATAATGTAGGTATTTCCGAAAGCCAATTCTGGTACACATGCGACAGCTATGAGTCCGAAACTTCCGTATTTTTTCTTTAAATTTTGAAATACTTTTAAGAAAATAGGTTCTCTGAATCTGTTACCCATGGTGATGAAAACTTCAAAATCATAGTCTTTACTCATTTGTGTTAATATCCAGGCATTATACTCCTTATCTTGCGTATCAACAATTCTATGCCAACCTAATTTAGTGCGTTTAACTTTTAATAAATTGAAATGAGGACCGGTTAAACAACGGGGGAGAATAATAATTTTTTTCTCCATTTTATCAAATTCTCTTCTCCAAAATTGATTAGATTGATCAATAAGAAGCATATACAGTGCGTATTGCATCTTGCTTGTGTAAATCATCGGATTGCTATAATTGACATCCATGTCTTTTGATTTCAAGAGCTCTTGATATTCGGTCAGTTCTTCGAAAAACGACTCAAGAAGTGGTGAAACACTAGATTCAAACGCTTTTATAGCATTAGTTATGGTAAGGAGATAATTGTTTAAGGTGTGTGATTCAATATCTTCTTTCTTCATCTGGTATGGGAATTTGGACACAATCTCACCTGTAGAATACTTATCATGAGTATTTTCTTCAATACGAATTGAAGAAAGGCTTATAAATCTATCTTCGCAACAAAAAGTTTATTCCAAAGTTACACCATATAACTTGAGTACAAATGGAGAAATGAGAAAGTATGTATTGCGATAATTGTGGGAGTGCGGTAGAGGATGATGCGGCATTCTGTCCGAAATGTGGTCAAAGCCTAGCTCCAGAAAAAATTCCTGGTGATGTTCCCCCTCCAAGTAGAACCTATAGGAGAAAAAAAAGTAGTGATAATCTATGTTTTGGAGAAGATAATGATAATCCATATTCCACAGGGATCTTCTTCATCTTTCTTGCGATTTTCTTTATGGTTATCTTTTTCTTTCCCGATGATTTTCCTGTAGAAGCGCTCTTAGTACTGGGTTTCTTGCTTTTCGGAATACTAGCAATTGTACAGGCTAGGAGACAGGGTAGATAAGGAGGATATATTCATGAATTGTGAGAAATGTGGAAATATGAATGAAGCGGATGCCCGATTCTGTAGACATTGTGGGGAAGAACTTGGTTTGCCTGTTAAAAAAGGTAAAGCCTTTGTTTCCGATTCAAAGCGGTCAGAAAGTTTTCTTTGTTTTGGAGATGATGATGAATGGACCGATTACCACACTCGAATGACGCTTGGAATTGTCTTTATCTTCGTAGCCATTTTAATGACTCTTGCTATGGTTGGGTTTTTTGAGAACTTTGGTAATGCCGTCGGGAACTTCTTTGGAGATTTTGGGGAGAATATGGGCCAAATTGGAGAGGATATCGGAGCATTCTTCAGTAACTGGGGCACTAATTTTGGTACCGCAGTGGAAAATTTCTTTGGCGGAGTTACGTGGTGGCAGATCATTCAGCCTTTGATGGTATTAGTTTTTCTCTTAGTAGGAATCATCTTACTCTACCGAGGCTATCGAGAACAGAATAGATAAAGATATTCTTCTTCTTTCCCTTTTTTAAGGGATCAGTTTTTTTAATTGTCCAATGACTCCTGCTCGCATATAGTACCAATAAATTCGTCGTTTGTACTTATTTCGTGCAAAAATGCCTGAAAAACGTCTTTTCCAACTATCGAAAACATGTCTATAAGCAAGGTAGAGTTCTTCTTGTAATTCTCTTGCTGTGAGATATTTCATATCACAAACTCCATGAATCATATCATACTTTGTCCAATTAAAATCTACAATTCGATTTTTCTGCTTTAAATCATCATACATTGGAGTTCCTGGATAAGGTGTTAATAACATGGTTATAATTAAATCAGGTTTGACAATATCGGTTCCCCATCTCATAGTCTCTTGTATCGTTTCACGTGTTTCCTCTTCATGCCCTAGCACAAGCATTAATTGAGCAAGGATATTATTTTTTTTCAAAAGACGAATAGCTTCAACCGTTTGAGTACCTTCAATCCCTTTCTTGTAGATATCTAATACTTCAGTGAAAGGTGATTCTGCTCCTACTAATTGCCAATAATTCCCTGCTTTATTCATTTTAGCTAGTCCTTCGTCTCCCACACTGAGAATACTATCGACTCGCATTTGAGCAAACCATTCACTGGTTTCTCCTGTTATCCCACGTGAGTACATCTCATCACAAAGGGTTGAAATTAATTTTGGGGATCCGTTACAAAAATTATCATCGGCAAACCAGAAGAATCGTCTTCCAAGTTTGTCGTACATCCATTCCATCTCATCAGCGATTCGTTGAACAGATTTTGTGGCAAAATGACGACGATAGAAGACTTGTTGAGAACAAAAGGAGCAATTATGGGTACAACCTCTTGCTCCTTCCAAAATAACATAAGGATTATTTGACATCATAGCAAAATGATATTTCTCGAGCGGAACAAGATGATAAGCTGGATATGGAAGAGCATCAAGCTCTTCTCCAGTAAGGGGGGGATGATCCTCAGTACGATAAAACTTCTGATTATTAACAAAGGATACTCCCTTAATATTTTTTAATCCTTCTTTTGGGAACCCATGATTCTGAATATATGTTAAAACTTCAACTAATGCCTTTTCTCCCTCATATCGTACAATGAGATCTATATTGGGATATTCTGTAAGAGATTCTTCATCCATCATTGTGAAATGTGCCCCTCCCGCGATTGTGACGGTTTCAGGATTGATTCTTTTTACTAAATCTAAAATTCGAACAGTTTTATAGACATTACAGGTGGCATGGCTTCCAGAACCCACTGCATCGGGTTTCTCACGTTTTATTACTTCTTCTAAATCAAACCAATCAAGATTCTCAGCTTGTGAATCAATTACTTTAACAGACATATCTGGTAATTGTTGTTCAATAACAGCTGCTAGAAGTAGGTAATTATACGGTGGGGGGAGATATTCTCCCATTACAAACCAAAATTTCTTTGGTGGTTCAATTAGAAGGACTTTCATTTTATCTACCAAAGTTATTTCATAGATAATATTGCTAGAATTAGGTTAGTAAAAGCTTAGATTAATCTTATTAAAAACCCAGGGGTAATTAGACTTTTATCAGTAGATATCTAAGGCAAAAAATTGTAACTTAATACCGCAAATTCAAACAGTAGCAGGTAGAAGCGGGATAACAAAATTACTACAAAGATAAGTGATATTATGGTTCAGAAATCAATGGTAGCAGTTTATCCTATCAGGTATAAAGACGGTAATTTAGAGTTTCTTTTAATAAAAAGGGCTACATTGAGCTATAATTGGCAATGTGTAACTGGTTCAGTGGGGAAAACAATGGACGCTCTTGATCACCCCGAAGGAGAAAGTCCGCTTGAGTGTGCTAATAGAGAACTTTTTGAAGAAACTGGATACACTCCTGCGATTACACTCCCACTTGATATTTCTCAGGAATTTTATTCAGAAAGTGCAGAAGATGAAGGTGATGCATCCCCTCCTCATCTTCAAGAGCTGATAAAAGAGATTCAGTTCCATAATTTCATAGCTCGTATAGATCAACGTCTGGATCCAGTGTTGAATCCAGCTGAACACACAGATTGGAAATGGTGTAACTTTGAAATAGCGTATAAACTAATTAAATGGCGTGTGGAAAAAAAATTGTTAAGATACGTTAATAACTACCTTATTAATAACCCGTTAAAATAGTAGGAAATTCAAGAAGAATTTAGCTATCTCAATAATGGAATAATTTTCTTAATAGAATTCAGAGAGTCCATTCCTTTTTCCCTTTCTCCAACCTGTCAGAAAAACAAGATAAAATCATCCGTAATTAATTATTGAACTAATCATCATTGGCCTTAATAGTATTCCATGCGATCTCGCAGGCTTCCGTAATATGATTCTCATCCATGTTAATCACCCCTTCAAAATGGAAGTTTAGTAAAGTGATGATTGGGAAAAAAGCGAAAGCTGTTAGAAGTGAAATTGAATGATCTTTGATACTATGTTCTTTTATACCACGCTGGAAAAGATTTGTGACATAATTATACAATTCAAAATCATTATGTTTGATATTTTCCATCATTGGGGTCTGTTCGAATTTTTCACGGTAAATGAGGTAATCAGGGTGGTCAAGATTATATGAGAAGGAATTTAGCCAGATAGCTTTGAAAGCTTGTTCAATATCCATCCTTTCATGAATCCCTTGTAATGCACCATTACTCATGTCAGTTCTTACTTTTGTATATAGCTTAGTGAAGAGGTCTTCTCTGTTTTTGAAATGTATGTAAATTGTAGCTGGAGAGATGTTAGCTTGTTTAGCAATCTTGGAGATTGAGATATCAGTAAATCCTAACTCTTTTACCAGTTTAAGTGAAGTATTGATAATGGCATTATATTTGGTTTGATCTTTGGGTCTCATTTTACGCGAAAATCTCCTTTAAGTTAAATTCATGAGGATTAGACAGGAACATAATATATATAAGTGAACGTTCATTCACTTAAAAACGAATCGATGGGGTGAATGAATGATCATTCACTTAAAACAGATGAAAAAAATGTCTGAAAAAATCAATAATGAAAGTTTAAAACACTCAGGAAAATCTCTGATGAAACGTCTGATTCTAATTAGCCTACCAGTGTTGTTGATCGCATCTACTCTCGTGATATTTTTAATACAATTATCTGGATATCCTGGTACAATGGATGATACTCAACTTGGATTTAGTGCTGAAACAATCAAAGCACATTTTACCATGACAGATATATCATTCTTTATTCTAGCAAATCTCGTTGATTATGCATTCATGATTGCGTATGGTTGCTTTTTCTATAGTTGTGCACGATATCTTGCATGGGATTATCAACAAGGAAGTTTACTTCAGAAAGGAGGTAGGATGTTTGCACACATTGGAGCGTTAAGTGCTATCTGTGATGCAGTAGAAAATATATTCCTTCTTTCAATGACAGCTGATCCAGTGGGCTTTCCCAGCTGGCTTGCTATAGCACATTCGACATTCGCACTTCTTAAATTCATTCTTATGTATTTGACGGTTGGTTGGTTAATTCTCTCCTTCGTTTTAAACAAGATTCCCTTAACAACAAGGAGAATAAACCGCAATGTTCCAACAGATCTTGTGAAATGATAGAAAAACTGAAATTCAATAGAAATTAGTGAATAGTGATGAATACCTATACAATTACATTTAGAGGTGTAAATTGCTACCTTATAAAAACCGAAACTGGGTATATCTTGGTTGACACTGGATTTTCTAATCAACGTTGCAATGTTGAAAATGCCCTTGAAGGTGCAGGGGTCCAACCAGGGAACTTAACGCTAATTTTATTAACTCACGGAGATTTTGACCATACAGGTAATGCTAAATATCTTCGTGAAAAATATCAAAGTAAAATAGCGATGCATAGAGACGATTCAGGAATGGTTGAACATGGAAATCTCTTCTATTCCAGAAAAAGGGGTAATAGAGTTCTAAGAAAACTGGTTAAACTGATGTTAATCCCCTTAAGGATGAATTTGAAGAAAATCGATCAATTTACCCCAGATATATATCTCGAAGAAGGAGATGATCTTTCTGAGTATGGTTTTAGTGCCAAAGTTGTTCATACCTCTGGACACTCCAAGGGGTCTATTGGATTCCTTACAACAGAGGGTGACCTATATATCGGCGATTTACTCGAAAATAACAAGAAACGAGGACCAATTAAGAGCTCTCGGATTGATGATTCAATAGTTTTTGATGCTAGTATCGATAAACTGATGAAATGTTCGGTGAATACTATTTATCCTGGTCATGGTATCCCTTTCCAAATGGAAGAATTCAAGAAAAACTACCCTTAATTCGATATAATAAAACACAGATTAATCCTTTCCCTTCCAGAATTTTGGGATAAGGGCACCAGTCTGATTCCGATATTGAAGGTATTCCTCACCGAAACGTTTCATTAAGTCCTTTTCCTCAAAATAGATATAGAATGGTA
>JAEOTC010000171.1 GCA_016840035.1 Candidatus Hodarchaeota archaeon
TGAAGTATACACAAGAATGAGTTTGATGGGTCTATTGTTAATTTTAATGTGCCTGTTATACATGGCTATTCCTAGTGTTGGTAAATGATTTTTGTCAAATAGCCTTTTTGCATAGTTCTGAAGAAATTGAACCTGTAATTTAGGACAACTTCCAATTATACAGAGTTTTCGTAAAAGTTCTTCACTCATGCGACACTAGATCTCCCTTCTTGTGTCACAAGGGATACTTTGATTATAAAAATATTCATTTGTTGAGAGAAAGAACTCAAAATCGAGTTGAGAGTTTATCCAAAAAATCCCATACCCTGAAAATGAAAAAGACAGACACCAGATCGAAGCGTCTCTACTCGAAGATTTACTCTCCTCAAGCCACCTGACGATAGAATTTTAGAAAAATACTCGTTTTCCACAATTGGAGGAGCTGCGTATGTCACAAATCTTAAATAAGTCGATTCTATTGATATGTAGAAGAGAATAAAATGGACATCTTAAAAGGAAAAAAGTCAGTAAACATCACTCTAATTCTGTTAATGGTAATAATAATTGTGTTCTGTGGGTGTATTGGTTACCCCCCAAAAAGGGATTTAGAGAAATATATTGTACGGATATATGATGATACTGAAGAACTCAATGTAATATTCTTTGTTGAGAATTACGACTTTTTAGATTTTATACCTCTGGAGGAAAACGATTCAAGGGTGTTTTCTGAATTTGGTGGTAGTCCTGCTCCTAGAGGTAGTTTTGTCAGAAATATTAGCGATTTTCTAGTTAAAGCAGAAAGTCACTACGATAACGATGGTTTACGTACTGGAGTACTCGAGTATGTTATTGAATGTGCTAATTTCTCCTCCTACTCAAGCTTCACAGACGTGTTACAATTAGCATATCAATTACAGGAATCGCAAGCATCGCAGAATCTATCCTTAGATTGGCCCTATCCTATCTCCAATAATTATAATTTTGGTGCATATTACCTCCACAACACAAGTACTCCTATTCAAATCAAATCAGAGAGCTTTTACATGAATTACTTCGATTATTCAAACTTATCTGACATTTATATTGCAAATCTGACGTGGATTGCCTTGGTAGATATACGCTATGATTGGAGTGGAATAAATGAAACATGCCTGGCATATGACTTTACAGAGCTTATTCTTCTCACTTCCGATCTCAAAGTCATTGGTCTTTTTTCCAGTGCTGGAGGAAGAATTTGTTAAATCTTGTGAACAGAGAATGACATTAAACTAAAAAAAAAGAAAATTTACACAGCTAAATGCCAATAATCTTACGTATGATAACAATACTCGTTTTCCACAATTTGATTAAAAATTAGCCCGGGTGTTTGCTCTCCCAAACATGATGTGAGTTTCTATATACATATAGGTTTAGTCTTATCTTTTCAAAGAACTTCCAAATCTATTTGACGAATAGATTTCATACACGAAATCCACTCCCAAACCCAGTGCCACCATATTGTCTCAATAAATTGATGCTTTGTATCAGCATTGAAGTCCATAATATTTACTATTTTCTTAACCATCTGAAAATTATATTCGGTACAGGGTTGATCCTGATGCATATGTGTTATAATCTTGTTTGTTATCGAATCAATGCTTTCCTTTGGAGGTTTTTTCCTATAGTATTCTTTTCGCCATTTGATGTACCCAGAATTGGCAATCTCACCCAACCAGTCCAGATCCATAAGAAAATCATCAGAATAAGAGAAAATAATTAGCCCGTCAGCACCAAATGATCGAATCTTATTTTGGATCGTGTCAAATTTGTTGCCAGTCTTTCTTTCAATCTCAGTCAGTTCTTTATTTGTATAGACTGTAAATTGGAATGTTCTATAAGGAGTCTTTATCGTATTAATAGCTTTTAGCTCATCTAGCACAATTAATGAGGAGTCAACTTCACTTGCGTTTTTAAACAAGACAAACTCCACATTTCCTAGTTCAGGGATACAATTTGATGCACTATCTGGATAAAAAACGGTAGTTTGTCCGGGATATAATTTACCAAAACTCTTCCCAACTCGTAAATTTCCAATGAATTCTGATGATGAATACGAATTTTCTCTTGCAGAAGATAAAAGACACTTATTCTCATTCACAGCGTGACGAAATTTACAATTAGCCCATAGCGCCTGTAATAAGAAATTCAACGGCCCTCCTCCATTCTCTACCATTAAATTAGAGATAGTTAAAGGCAATTTCTTCTTTTTCTGAACATATCGATCAAAGAAACCACTTTGCAGTGATTCTTGATATGTCCAGACAGGGAATGATTCTAAGATTTCTGAGAACGAAAGTTGAATAGTTTTCTTGGTATCTACAACAGGACCAAGAGTTCCGTTAGGCCACCTTGTACGAGCGGCAGATAACAACTCACTAGGAGACTCCGCTTCTGCAGCCCATGATTCTTCTAAAATATGTTCAATCTGATTCATTAAAGCTATTGATTTATTTTCGATCGCTACAAGGAAAGTGAAATCAGTGTCATATGGATTTCTCGTTGCAGTCCATAGAGAAGGATTAGATGAAAATAGTTTAGCAAGATCTGTTGCTTCAGTTCTCTTGACTGCCAATTCTTTGAACGAAAGGCGTAAAGCTGAAGAAATTAACTCTTCATCATATTTTAATGTAA
>JAEOTC010000172.1 GCA_016840035.1 Candidatus Hodarchaeota archaeon
CAGTCGGCGATGTCGAGCCGATTTTGTTTATACAGCAAACGATTTTTGCGAATTCATAAGAACTTCGTGGGAACGGGCGATTTTTTCTGGACTAGGGGTGATTACGAGGAGGTGATACGAAGAACTGTGTCGTTTTACGAACCTTATTGATGAATGGACTTATATGAGGATGGGCACTAGCTTCACAGAGGAGAATCATTTTGTTAAGTGAGATAAAGATATATGGGCCTCAGATCCATACTTCGCTAGAAATGCTTGTAAAGTTATCACAGACACTAAAGGAGCATGCTTCCCTTAAGTCAAGAGTTTTTTTTCATGATAAAGCAATCATTGGTGATGTAGATTTTATTTTTGAATGGAAATCAAAACCAACTATTGTAGAACTATTGGAACTAGTTTCCTTGATTGATAAATCCTTTATTGGATTGAAATCACGCTATACGATCACAACAAGAAACGAAAGACCAGCTGATATTGAGGAAATAATAGCAAGCACAGCAAATATTGCCTATTCGTTATTCAAATTCTATGGACCAAGTATAAGCGATGCATTACATGCAATGAATAGTTTGGTAGACAAAACCCCTCTGCTTCGAGAAGGAATAATTGATAATAAACCACTTACTCTTATCGGTGAGTTTGATTTTGCGTTACAATGGATCAGATATCCAGAAACTGATGAAATAATAACATTCCTCAAGGAAGTTGATAATATTCTTACTTCAAGTGGTGTTTGGTATACCGTAACGACAAAAGGTTATTTAACACATAAGAAAGATGATCTACAAGCGTTAAGACAATTTCGAAAGGATATCGATGAAGCAGAAGGAGAGGCTCGTAAAGCTACACGCTTTGTTTGAAACGAAGTAAAAATAGATTAGAAAGGATAATGGGATTAGGATGAGTGAGAAGAAACCAGAGGATCCAAGATATATTACTCCAGAAAAAATAAAGAAATTAGCAGAGATGGGATTTATTTTAAAAAGGAGATGGATTGTCCCTAATAAACTCGCTGCATCAGGTACACCAACTAGCAATGAAGACATTCATGAATTACATGAATGGGGGATTAAAGCCATTGTATCGGTCACAGAATATTCCTTAATGGAACGAGGATTCATTAATGAAGATATACTTACACAACTAAACATTGAGTACCTTCATCTCGATATTGCGGATGATGAGGG
Organism: Candidatus Hodarchaeota archaeon; assembly: GCA_016840035.1. Lineage (GTDB taxonomy): Archaea > Asgardarchaeota > Heimdallarchaeia > Hodarchaeales > Hodarchaeaceae > Hodarchaeum. The sequence continues at coordinate 1,188 of JAEOTC010000172.1, forward strand.
TCCAACACATGATCAAGCAGTAAGATTCATCCATTTTACAGATCAAATGGAAGATAAGCAGAGGCCCTTACTTATTCATTGTATGGGAGGGATTGGACGGACAGGAACATTTCTACTGTTATATTTCATATCCCGTGGAAATTCTTTACCTGAAGCAGAAGCAATTATTAATCAAGTAAGCCCGAATAATCTCCTCATAAGTGATGCACAAAGTGCCTCATTGGACAAATTTCTACAAACCATGAAAGATTAGGTTATACGACTTCCTTTTCCCGATATTTTCAGTGAGTTTAAATCATCATTGAAGGTGAAAAGAGACGAGTGTAATGTTCTGGTATATTTAATTAGGCCCATTCTTTGTTAGTTTTCGTTCACGATGTGCCCAAACGGTGATAATTCCAGCAAATATTAACAGAATCGTCCAAAATCCGAAGTAGAAGATTGTCTGTTCATTTATTCCTTGATCAATTATAATAAAAATAAGAAAAACCACTGAGACTATCACGACAAATATCCCCCGACTATACAACCAATTCACTTTGGTTATTTCCGTGAATTCTTTTTTCTGTAAGTGTCGACCTGTATGGGAATGTGCACTGGGGATTCCATACCAGCTATATCCTTGGGGAAGTGCATATTGCCTCTCTGTGGTTTCTCTATCTTCTTCAAGTTCCATTTTATCTTGATTAGTTGACATTTCGAGATACTATAGATTTCCACCTTTTATAAGATCGATCCTGAAATAATGTGAATTTATCTTCCTAAAATCAAATATATCTGGAACAGGTATTCCCCTCCTCAATATGGACTCTCATGTGAGGTAAGAAATTGGACAAAATGCTACTAGAAATACCATCCAAACTAGAAACAACTCGATTAATACTCAGGCAATATCAAAACGGTGACGGTAGCGCATTATTTACTCTATTAGAAAGAGGTAGTAATCGCGAATATTTGAAACCTCATGTTGATGAAGCTACTACTATACGAACTCTAGAAAGCGCTGAAATCCGAGTAAGAGAATTTAACGCATATTGGGTCGCTAGAGAAAAATTTATCCTCGGGATATGGTTAAAAAGCTCCAATTTGTACATCGGTCAACTCTGGATCGAACCTAAGCGATGGGAAGTTCCATTGTTCGAACTCGGGTGGTTTCTAGATCAATCACAGCAACATCAGGGTTATGCCACTGAAGCGGCACAGACGGGTATTGATTTTCTATTTAACAATTTAAAAGCACACAAAATCGCAGTTCTCACAAGAGATGATAATATAAAGAGTTACAAATTGGCTGAACGATGTGGTTTTGTACGAGAAGGGCATTTAAGGGATCATGCTATTATAGAGGGAAAGAGATTTGGATTATTCTGTTATGCGTTGCTAAAGCATGAGTACAACCCAGAAATTAATCGTAAAGACGATTAGGATGGAACTTTTGATTAATTGAGCAATAAAAATCACCAAAAATGTGCCATCTTGTCTATTTTAAATTAATAATTCACTTGGAGCTTTCATAACTTTCTAGAAAGGACTTAAGAAGGTTTATTGCTGTTTCTTCCATTTTGAGGATATTAGTTAGTACTTCTTTCCCTTTTTGTCGCATTTCAGGAGTCCAGTCAGTGGAGGCTAACCACCTTGGCTCCGGATCAACATCTGGATTATAAGGGGGGATATATGTCCGACTCTTCTCCTTGTCAACCCAAACGGGCATTGGGAAGTAAATCCAATTCTCACAGACGTATTCTGAGATTTTTTTATATTTTTCTCGTATTTCGAGGATTTGTTCTTTTTCTGTGTCAGAAAATAATTCTGAAATCTCTAAAAGATACATATGGGCTGCATGTCGAGAATCAAACAATAGATCATACAACCATCCATTTAGATGCCAATGGCCACTAAAATTATCTTTATGGGCTTCGTCATCATCTATCTGGTCAATCCAAAATTGAAATCCAGCACGACCATTATGATACTGATTCCCAATCATAGGAACCTCAAAATTCTTCACAACTTTCTGTAATTGCTCTATAATAAGCTCTTTCTTAGATTTACTTTCTGTATGTTCTTCTAAGATATGAATAATCCAAGGAAATTTTGTCATCACAGCATAATCATTTGAATTATCATCAAAATAATCCCTAACGTAAAATTTATCCCCTTCATACCCACAAATTATTCCCCATTCTGGGATTTTTAGAAGATCAATCCCAATGACTGGTAGGTCTGAATCTATACTTTCTTTCATCAATGCAATTGCTTCAGGTTTACTAATGCCTTTTCCCTCCTCTTCCGACACCATATAATTTTTAGTCCGGAACCCAAGGTGTTGAGTAACCACAGACCGGTCATACCAGTCACCAGATGAAGGACACCATTCTTTACTGAAATGCATTCTGAATGCAGCCCCTGATATACCCATCAATTCATAATAATTAGTTTCTTTCTTCAAAACCTTCATAATATTATTTAGTGCGGCAATAAAGCTTGTTTCTCCACTGATACCCCAGCCAATGTTCGGAACATCCTTTATAACTACTTTTGACATCAGATTCACCGTTTTTACAGCTTTCTGAATTACATACTATTTCACCACAAAGTCTAATAAATTTTATATTCTCTGTTGAAAATATTGAAACATCCCCTACAAACTAGATATGAGAGTAATAAAGTGAGATCAGTTCAATTGCCTTCAAAAACTCTAGATTGGTTATTAGAAGATAATAATCCTCCGGTGAGAAACCTTACGAAGGTCCACTTCCACAATCTTTCTCTTACAGGTGATGAAATTGAAGAGGTTAATGAATACGCTCCTATTAAGAAGATCGTTTCTTTGATAAACTCAGATGGTTCATGGGGTAATCCAAAAAATCCCTACAAAAAGTACACGGGTGATTACTGGCAACTGATATTCCTCTGTGATTTAAACGCAAATTCAAACGATCTTATTCAACAGGCTTGTCAGAAGATCATTTCTTATCAACTGCCAACAGGAGGGTTTACGCATAAGATTGGATCGAAGTTCGCATTAATTTGCTTAACAGCGAATATCTTACGTTCACTGATCCATTTTAAGATTGAAGATGAACGTATTGCTCACGGGATCGATTATGTAACTGATCGTATTGTAGAAGAAGAGGGAGCATTCTGTTCTCCAGATCCACTCTATACACTACTCCCTGATTGCCAGATGGCACTCATAAAAGTTTTAGCTATGTATTCTACAATGGAATCTAAGACAATGAGTACTAAAAGGAAGCAGGCAGTAAAAATTATTGAAAATAAACTAGTAGAAAACAGGATATTTCGATATATACCTATAGGGGCTAAAGAGTATCACAAATTAATAAGAGGAAAAAAAACCAAGGTAATTAGAGAACTAAGGAAGGAATTTCTTACTGAATCGAAAAACCTAGAGAAACAAGATATTAAGAAGAGCTGGTTAAAATTCGGTTTTCCGCAATCATATACTTCAGATGTCTTGGAAACGCTATATTGGCTTTCAAAGAGTAGTAGTTCCTATCATAATGAGTTTGATGAAGCGATTGATTGTGTAATCAATGCAATGGATGCTAAGGGCTATTGGACAAATCAATTAGCATTCAGAAATCCAATGTTAGTCGAAATAGAGGCGAAAAATTCTCCCTCAAAGTGGTTAACTTTCAGAGCATATTTCATATTACAGAATTACTGCAAAGTTGAATTTAAAGACTAAATCATACAACCTGAGAGTTATAGTTTGCTTTTATTTTCTTTAAATATTGCAAAAATAGTAACGCGATAATAGATGCTAAACCAGCGAATGCAAAGATTGATAGATAACTGGAAGGATCGAAAGCTCGTAGGATTCCAACGAAAATTGGTCCGATTGCCCCTACTAAATTTGCAATCAACATCACTAGCCCAAATGCTTGTCCTTTTTGTTTAGAATTTTTTGCTACCAGGCTATTTGTACTAGGCCAGAAAATTGCATTAACTACTCCAAGTGCTATGTAAGCAAGAAAAAGTATAGGTAAAATTTCAGTAATATAAATAATGAATAATATAGCTATCATAAATAATGAGCCAAACGACAGAACTCTGTCCTCTCCATGTTTATCCCCAAAATATCCCCCTACTAGTTGACCTATAGATCCTATCAATGTTGAAATACCAATGAAAAGTGCTGCTTGCGTAATCTCTATCCCCTTTTCTTCTGACAGAAATGGGGACAATATAAAATTGATCATACCCCTATTTAGGGACATTGCCACCATGAACGCAAATATCACTAATAATGCTGTACTAAAATTTCGACCATTAAGTGTCATTACTTTTAGTTCTTTATTTACAGTTGAGCTCTCCTTTTCCTCGACTTGGTGATTTTCTGATTCATATCTTCCAACAAATACCCAGAAAAAGATGACAACCAAAATTAGAGGAATTGTCCAAAAAAGATACAGCTCCTGCCAAGAAAGCGTTCCCAGCAAGAAGTAAACTGATAATGGCCCGATGGAAGCTCCTAATCCTCCTCCAATCCCATGGAGTGCTAATACTTGGTTATAATTCTTCCCAAAAGAATGAGTATCTGGATCTTCATATGCAGTGGTAACCCATGAAAGCCCTGGTGGATGGTACAATGATACTCCTAAACCAAGAAAAATTACTCCTGCAAGTATCATTAGAAACTGATTCCCCCAAAATCCAATGATTAGTGTTCCAATTATCGCCAGAATTAAGCTACAAGTCATCAACACCCCGCGTCGGTAGTTATCAGCGAATTTTCCAAAGAAAGGGGATGGAAGTGCAGCAGAAAGGGTTCCAACAGTTCCAATCGCACCCAATCCTAGCCATCCAG
>JAEOTC010000173.1 GCA_016840035.1 Candidatus Hodarchaeota archaeon
TCAGGGACTTGAGTCTCATCGCGCACAATTCTACCAATTATAAAGTCTATAGGCATGAAGAAGGCTCTTCCCACACCACTAATAGCAAGATCCTGTAATAAAGGTCTCTCACCCGTGCTTTCAGAAATCACTTCTAAATTCAGGGCCATTTTCCCAAGGGTTTGCCCATAATTGTGTTCCATAAAGAGAGTATAAGCAAAGAATAGGATAGCTGAAGGGCCAAGGCCAAATAGCCACTGAGATGGATCAGAAAGACCAAATGACCACCATCTCCAATTTTCTGTCATTAAGAAGAAAACTCCGCTAATTGAGTTTGTAATAGCGCTTACTATGAAGTAATCAATTACAAAAGCCCAAAAACGAGGCCCCCACTCTGCTACTACAAGTTTTGTACCAGTAGGTTCAAAGGAATCCAGTTTTGACGTCTTGGTGGCAGAATCAACGGTTTTTCTATCTTCAGAAAGAAGAATTTCCCCACATTGTGAACAGAACGTACTATCTGCTTCACTAACAGATCCACAATTTGAACATTGAAGCTGATAATTAGGCGGTGATCTTTCTACTGGTGGTACACGAGTTGTCATAGCTCCTTGATAGTAACGGGTTCTAGGAACTCTTCGAGATTTTGATCGAAAACCGCTCCAAATAACGATCAATCCTAATAATGTCAATAATCCTCCAAAGACTAATAATACCCAGCCAATCACATTGATAAATGGAAGTTGGGCACCTATACTGAACGTAAGATCTACTTCCGTCGGTAGAGCTGTAATTGAATTCATGATTATCAAAGAAAGAGCACCACTAGTAATATCCTCATAAGAGGGATCCCACCTAAATTCAGTTCCTGTTTCGGGTGCTACTAACCAAGTAATAGCATTTTGGTCTGGGAGTGCTAGCGATGTGCCATTTTCAACGCGAGAAAACGTTATTGCAACTTCTTCGTTTTCTGATTCAGTCGGTAAACCAGAATAAAAGTTTAAATTTGTAACACGCAAATAATCCATACTATTTAAGAAATCATCTGCTTCTGAATGTGTTGTTAATCCTAAGAAGACATCAGAATAACCTGCTCCAAACGCATTAATCTTAATCCTGACGAAATCTGATGGGTCGATCCGAAAATCAACTTCAATGTCTTCAATTGGGATATCTAAACGTATTGCTGATACTCCCTCTTCTTGTTTATGAAAACTCTGGGACATGAAATAACCATCTTCATCGGTAAGAAAAGGTGGAACAATCAATACGCCTGTTCCGATTATAAAAATAGGGAATCCAATCATAACTATAAAGATTCCAGCTACAAGCTTTACTGTACTTGCCATAATATCAATTCCATAGTTAAAACTACTTGTTTCAACCTCCGACAATCCCTAAATATATATTATGAGCTAACGGCAGTTTATGTGTCCAAATCCCGTGCCTTGTACTTTTTAAGGGTGTTTAATAACGCTTTTTCTACATCTATTTTGAAATAATTCGTCAAACAAAGCAAAGCAAACAATAGATCACCACTTTCTTCTTGAATCTCATCCTTAATGAAAGAGGAATCGGATGGTAAATTTTTTTCCCTTATTCCAGCAAATGTTTGTAATGCACGTGATAATTCACCTAATTCTTCTGTTAGAGCCGAAAGAAGCCATTCGGGTTTCCAATAACCACCATGGTTATTAATGAAAGTATCAACTTCTGCCGCTAATTCTGCTAATTCCATAGTTAATTCCCGTAATAATCAAAAAATTACTTTAGCACATAATAAATTATTGAAAGAAAAACTAGTTCGAAGAGCATATAAACGCCTTTTCTGTGACAACCATGAGGTTACAGAATGTCCTATGTCGAAAAAGCGTTTTGGGATTATTTGAAGTCAACACTATTCGGAGGAGTGCGGATTCTCCTATCTAGACAGTTTATTTTATTTTCTGTCATACTCTTCGTAATATCTGTTTCTACAACTGGTTTGGTTGTTATGCAAGAACAAGCGTCTGAAATTATTACACAGGATATAATTAAACTTGCCTTCAGTCTGGAAATCAGCCTTGCTATAGGTTTTATTCTTTCTGGTCTTGTTGCTAAAAGATTAAATTTCATCTCGCGATTGATCTTAATGTTTATCATTGTTATCATTGTTTTTGTCTTATCTGTTCTCTCCACGGGAATTGCTTTTATTAGCGATTTTATGGAATACTTTAATGATGTTTTTCCGCTTATTGCATTTTTCTGCTGGTCTTTCTTGATACCTGTGGCCTCGTTTGCCTTTGCGAAAGGACTTTTCTCAAATAAAGTGACTGGAAGTATTCTGTTTTTAGGAAAACCGAAAACTGAAAGAAAATCAATATTCTCAGGACTTTTAACACTTATTGCAGTATTTTCACTTGTTGGAAATGGATTAATGATTTATTCTGGAACAATGGATTCAAGAACAAGCTATATCATTTTAGGGATTCTAGCTATTGCTGTGTCTGTTCTCATAGTATTAATAGTTCAGGGGATTCTATTTTCTGATGATATTTTTAATTCTGTACTGGGTTTATTCTTTGTCATGATATTACCGAATCAAATAATGATTGTGTTAACCTCCATTAGTGGGTCTGAGAACATTGTTACAAGTTTTGATTTTCTTCTTGTAGCTTTTACTCTTCTTTATAGCGCACAGAATATATCACGTAGAATTAAAGTCAAGGGAGTTACGGTAGATGAATCAGGACAGCTTAGTAACATCAAAAACGATGATCCGTTTAGAATAGGGCGTTTTGTAGGATTTGTGGGTGGAGAAGGGATAGTTCTCATCTACTTGGGGCTTGCACTGGGGTTTCATTTGATTCAATTACAGATTCTAAATGGAACTGCGGAAATTTATCAGGATTTATTTGCAGATCTAAGTTTTTCCGAGGCGTATCATGATATTACTTCAATTTTCTCGTTTCTAATATTCGGTATAGTTACCTTGACATATTTCCTTCAACGAGGACGAGGATACTGGGAAGCAGACATTCTTAGACTTGATTTTTTGCCCCCCTATGATGATTTAAAGGATTATATGGAACGAATAAAAAGTGGTGAGATATCAAAGACTGACATTGCTCTAACCGTTGGTAAAAAAGTCGGAAAAGGTGCAGTTAGTGCGGGAAGTTCCGGAATATTTTCTGCTGCTAAGATGTTCAGGGATAAAATATTCAGAGATTCAGATAAGAAAGAAAAATGAGGGGAGAATCCCCTAGTTTTTATTTTCGAATTCAGATGTCGAATAAGTACTTGTACTACCCTTTGAAATGATATTGTGTTTATGAATGGATTCTAATGATGTAGTGATTGCCTTTATCTCTAGTTTTGACTCCTTAAACTTCTGTACTGCATTTATTAACAAATTTCTTGTGACATCTTCGACGAAAAGAGGATTTTCATGCATACGATCCACTACCCACTGTTCATCTTCTTGTTTAAGTAAAGAAAAAGAGGGTGCTGAAAAACTCTCATCAAGAATTTTACTAATTATTTCCATATCAGGGATTTCTGAAGTCTTTCCTTTCAAAGTAAGTTCAGCGTATGCTCTCTGGATGTGGGTTCTATTTAATGGATTATTTACTTGGGCATGAGGGCATGCTGTGCTGCCAGAAGTGCCTAATGAGAGTTCGTGTATTATTGATCCGCTTTTCCATTTTGTAACAAGTCGTCCTTGATAATTCTCCATTGAATTTCGTTTTGAAACAGGAGTAAGTCTTGGAGTAAAAAATTCAAAGGTTAAAGTAATCATACCTCTCTCAAATGGATGTCGGGAATTTAATTCCTGAAGGACTTGAATAGACATCTCTTCTAAGGAGAAAAACGAGTCAGTTTTACTCGATAATATTTCTGAAATTGATTCAATAAATCTTGACATATGAGCTCCCTTTTTTGAGGGCGGTAGGTCAATTACAACCTTGATATTTGTCGTATATCGATAAATTTTAGTTCCTCTGGTGATAGATATTTGAGTTCGAAAATCTGTGATTCCTACTTCATCCAAGGATAGTTGTACATCTGGAAACTGATCTTGTGTTTCTAAATTCATGAATAAACAACCTCAAATTCAAATGAGATATCAGAATAATATCTTTGGGAGTTAAAAGCTTCAATACTATTTTATTTTAACCCGTGTAATTTCAGAGAAAAAAACCCCTTAAATACTAGTTGTAGCAGAAAAAGGCTAATAAGCGACTGCTTAAATGCGTATCGAAGGAGATACTTAACAATGAAAATAATTGGAGTATTAGGCGCAGGAATAATGGGGAATGGAATAGCTCAAGCATCAGCAATAGCTGGATATGATGTAATTTTGTATGATATTGATCAGAAATTTATTGATCGTGGTTTAGGGGAAATAAAGAAGTCACTAACTCGAATGGTTAAGAAAGATAAGCTCTCCGAGAGTGATATCCCCGAGATCTTAGGAAGAATTACATCTTCACTTGACTTGAATGATTTTAAACCAAGTGACTTGATCATTGAAGCAATCCCCGAGAATATAGCACTGAAAAAAGAAACCTACAACAAACTGGATTCCATATGCTCTGCCAAATGTATTTTCGCATCCAATACTTCTGCAATTAGTATAACTGATTTAGCTTCGAAACTCCCAGAGAAACGCCAAAAAAGATTTATTGGCTTACATTTTTTTAACCCCGTTTCGATGATGAAGCTTGTAGAAGTAATTCGAGGTGAAAGGACCTCGGATAGTACGTGTGATGAATCTTTAGCTTATTGCAAGAAAATTGGGAAGGAAACTGTAATAATAAATGATTTACCAGGATTTGCGACAACACGTCTTGTTTCAGCGGTTATTAATGAAGGTGTATATATGTTACAGGATGGGTTAGGATCACCGGAAGAAATTGATAAAGCTATCAAGCTCGGTCTTGCTCATCCAATGGGACCACTATTCTTGGCAGATTTGATTGGTTTAGATACTATTCTCCATATACTAGATTATCTGAAAGACGAATTAGGAGTAAAATTCCAAGCTGCACCTCTTTTAAGAAAAATGGTGCGAGCTGGAAAGCTCGGGCGTAAATCAGGAGAAGGATTCTATGAATATTAACCAGTAACTTACAGATTAGTTTCCCCCTCTCATATTTTCATAGTAAAATTTTTACTCTAGCAATTCAACAAATAGCCAAAACCATCACATTCTTTAAGGTGCTTCATTAAAGATAATGTAAGGGAATATTTATGGAGTTTCCGAAAGTAATTAGTGTTTATTCACGAACTTCAAGTGTTGGAAAGCAAACCCTTGCTCTTAATATCTTCTTATCATATGCAAAGACTAATCCCGGAACAAGAATATTAATTGTTGACTTTTCTTTAACAGAAAAACTGCGATATAGTCTTTCAAAATATGGAAAGTCACATTTTAGTAGTCTCGAATTCCTGAGTGAAATTTCTGATGATATCTTAGTTAACGAATCTCTGCTCCTAGATGAGGAAGAAAATCAAGGATCTTTTGTCAGAGTACTTCCCTCTGCGGGGTGTCAACTCAATGAAAATGGGCTTCCAGCAAAAATTAAGCATCGGGTAAACTCCTTATTTTTTAAAGATTTGATAGACATATTAGTTTTTATCATTCCTACATCCTTGGAACAGAATTCAATTACAATGGCGACCCTTCTCGAAAGCGAAATGGTTTGGTTTATATCTACAGATAAATTCCCCTCGATTAACTTAACTAGAACTTCAATTCAAAACTTCTTCCATTTTCTCACCGTACCAACATTATTGATAGTTAATATGATTAATCCCCCTGTTATCTTAGAGAAGGTTGAAAGCTTCTTAAAAAGCTTAGAAAATAGAGTACGCGGGCCCATATTCTATGTTATACCATGGCTCCAAGATATTCATAGTTTTACAAATAAAGGAGTTTTTGGAATAGAAAACCCCTCCTCTGGAGTAAATACAATATTTTCTGATTTTGTACTGAAATTGAAAGATGCCGTCGAAATCAGAAATCTAGGATTGGTGAAACCTCAATCTATTACTTCTCCGCAGGCCTTGTTTATGACCGATAGATATTCTGGTACAACGATGTACTATCATTTTTTCGGCAAAGCTCAAGATGAAATGAAGAACCCTGCTCTAATTACAGCCGCATTGAGTGGGATTGCCCATATGATATCCGAAACTGCAGGGAGACAAGGAGACCTTAGGGGTATAGATAATGGTAACTCCTATATCGATTTTCAGTATGGAAAAAACATAATTGGAATTCTTTACAGCACGAAAGAAGATAATACACTTTCAAATTTATTGCTATCCTTTACAAAACGTTTTGAAAAGGATTTTAAGGAAGAGTTGATTGATTTCTCAAATACTGGCTCTATTGGGGGTTTTGTCAAAGCTAAGTCGCTTATCGATTCAGTATTTGAGGATTGGATATTCGAGATCAATACTGTTAACTCACAGCTCCGTGAAAACATAATAAACTATCAAGAGAACACTCAACAATCGAAGGTTGATCCTGAGGAAACCTTTCAAAATTATGTGACAGAAAATATCTCAGACTCTACTATCCACGAATTACTCTACTATGAGTTTACTACATCACACAATCAAAGACACGAATTTCTGCTGAATTTGGGGATAAATCCGAGATTAAAAAAACTTAGTATTGAGGAAGAAACTGGAAGTTCTCTTTGTGCTTGTACAGAACCACCAAAATATGTACAGATACAGGGATTTGATGCGTTAGGATTACTCGACCTTCCAGAGAAGCTTCGCCCGACTGCAAGAGCATTATTCGCATCAAAAACATTAACTCCAGAATCAGCGGCAAAAATCACCTTCCGAGACCAAAATACCGAGTTGGAAGTTCTTGAGGAGCTAACAAGACTTGGATATGTACGAAAAATAACTCCAAATATCGGTTGAAAGAAAAAAACACTAATCAAATGAAATTTCTCAAGTAATTTCCATATCGTCTTAGCATCAGATGATATATATGTGCTAGAAGAAAGAAGAGTCTAAACTGATTTATAACAGTCATACTTTCTAAAACGTGTAAAACAAGGTGAAAAAAGAGTTGGCTAGACAACACACGGACTATGCTAGTGTCAAGGTCGAAGATATGATTAAAAAACGTCGAGTTTCCCCTGAACAGGACTATGAGAAGATAATTAAGAATAAAAGTCTTGTTCAAGAAATTCTTGGAAGAGTTCGTGGCAGTGAAGTAAGTAAACCAGAGCTCGAATCGACAATTAAATGGCTTGAGAGAGTATCAAAGTACATCCCAATAGCAGCTGACAAGCAATTAGAAGAGATTGTAAAAATCATGGTTTTGCTAAGTAAAGAAAGAGCGAAACTAAATGAACTCTACGATAAACCAGGTTTAGACTTAATGAAACGCGTTCGAGAAGGAATGATTCGTTACATGGTTGTGTTAAGCGAGCTTAGAGCTGAAAGAAATGAGTATCTAGAGCATTGGTTCACTGATGAATATTGGATTAGTGAATGGAGTCGGGTACTGCTAGATTTAGCACCTGATAACAATATGATTAAGTATGGATTCGACGATATAAAAGCAAAAGACTTTTTATTTCTTTTAGAGCTAGAACTTGCCGCTGCTGACGATGCTTCCAGAGTTGAAAAACCTATGATTCGGTTACAACCAATTGAAAATAAGGACTCATTTTTGATCATACCAACTGAAGTTGCAGCGGAAGATTATCGACTATATGTTGACCGAATATTTAAAGGGGAAACTACTTTCACACAATGGGTAGGGGATACCTGCATTACATTAAAAATACCTAAGTAGAATTTGATCGGAAAAAGGTGAATTATATGAGTGAAGATATTCGTTTATGGAAAATTGTCTTAGTTGGCGATGGAGCTGTTGGAAAAACATCTCTACGTAAGAGATATTTGGGTTTAGGATTTGAAACGGACTATTTAAGTACAATGGGAGCTGATTTTGCCCTTTATGATACTTCTATTGATGAAACCCAGATTAGATGGCAAATCTGGGACTTAGCAGGCCAACCCATGTTCAAAGATGTTGTACAAGCCTATTACACAAAAATTTTTGGTGGAGTTCTAGTCTACGATGTAACACGCCGTCAAACCTTTGATAATGTTGAAAAATGGCTAAAAGATATCTGGAACAATTCTGGACGCGATAGAAATGTTCCTGTTGTCCTTCTTGCAAACAAAGTAGACTTACGTGAAGAAGGTGCGGAGACTGTTTCCACAGATGAAGGTAAGAAGCTTGCTGAAAGCCTTGGAGTTCCATTCATTGAAACTAGTGCGAAATCTGGTGAAGGGGTTGAAGCCGCGTTCAAAAAACTCGGTAAAAACATCTTAGAATTCACAAAAACGTCTTAGAATATGCTAGCTAGAAAAGCAAGGAACGTTCAAACACTCTAGACCAAATTTATTCTTGGTCCTTAATTACTGGCCTGAAAACAACATTCCTAGATCGATCAGGTGTTTCTCCATAAGTTTTAAACAGTAGATTCCTTTTCTGAAGCTCGTTCAGGTATTGACTGGTCGTGCTTCTACTTCGACCGATCTTATCCGCTACTTCCTGGGTTGTTAAAGGTCGCGGAGCTTCAGCAAGGATGTCATAAGCCCTTTTTAGCATCTCATCTTTATCATCGAAATCAACCTGAGGGGTAGGTCTTGGCCCTTCTGGGTCAGAAACGGTTACGGTTGAGATATGGTCTTGGGGAGATCCCTCTAGAAGTGATAATCTTTGGTCAATATTACTTATTTGGCTACGTACTAAGCTTAGCGAAGTCATCAGTGGATCTAATTTCTCTCCCAACTTTTTCTCCAGAAGAAGACTGATCTCCTCAAGGATGTTTGACTGGTTTTCTGAAGAATTCATAAGGTTAGTTCTCCTAATGAAGCTCTGTTTCCATTCAAATAAAAGCATTGAGCTTCCAGAACTGAGGAAATTATCCACAAATCGAACTTCTCTAGAGATTAGAACATCTTCATCGTTAAGTCACCTTCCAAGTTAAAAAACTGTGTACACCGATATCAAATGATTATATACAGAAAAAAAATGATGATTACCGAATAATCGGCTCTTTTTAACTTCTGGTATGCATTAAAAGAGGAATTAAATGACCTGTAATCTTAACACTCCACAAAAGCAGTGTAAAGGTTACTTTCCACTAAAAATTTTACGATTCTTAGTGATTGATTGTTTGAGAATTTGAATGCACTTTTTTGACGAAAAATGCCGTAAAATTTAGGTAACAGATTGAAAGCAAAAGGTTTTAAGGAATGATTAGTAGATTCGATAGTGATTAACAATGTCCCAAGGTGCAGGTTATTTATCACATCAAGCGCTTGAAAAAGTAATAGAATCGGTTGGAAAACATAAGGGAGTGTATGGAGCAGTATTGAGTGATACCGATGGATTACCACTACAATCAAGTCTTCCTGGTGAAGATACGGAGAGAGTTTCCGCACATGTCGCCTCTCTTGTAGGAAAAGTAAAATATATTTCAAAAGAAATTTCACAAGAGATTGCACGTAGCATCCGACTTGAATTAGAAGTCGGTGACGTTGAGATAATACCTGATTACGATTCTGAAATAATTATTATAGCTCTAGTTAAGCGAGAGAGTAGTCAAATGACGCTCACCTCAAAGGATAAATAGATTTAGGTGAATGAAAAATGTCTGGAGAAGAATATGTCATACCGTCGGTTCTACAAAATACAATAAAGAGATTAGCAGCAAGACGGGGTGTGCGTGGGATTCTAGTCTGCGATGAAGATGGATTGCCATTACAAAGTAATTTACCTCAATCAGATGCGGAACGTGTATCTGCTCACGTTGCTTCCCTTGTAAAGAAAGTACGAAGTGTCTCTGATGCGCTAAATCACGGCAAGCTCCAGTCTGTTTATGTTGAAATGCCTCAATCTGAAATTATCATCACTCCTGATGAAGCTGCGGGATTTACTATCGTTGTTCTAAAAGATAGATCTTATTAGGTCTTGTTCTCATTAGCTACATTTCTTCTTTATTATCAGTAGTTTTTTCGTAAATTTACTGATTTTTTCCCTTCTATAAACTCGGATGTCTGGTATAACTTTTTCTACATAAATTCTGGATTATTCTATAAATTTCTTTAATGCAGATGCCGTTATGATTGCCATAAAACAATCTTTTTCTTAATGTGGTAAATATTATGACCACATCCTAGTAATTATGTTATTGTATGTAGATGATTTTTATGGATCACAATGAGGAATCACAGGTAATAGGGTATTGTGGGGAATGTGGGAAAAAATTAATAGCAAACGCGACATTTTGTGCTTATTGTGGTGCTCCCATACCTAAAATTGGGGGTTTTATTCCTCCCCAAGCCAATATCCCTTATACAATAACCAATACGCGAGAAGTTAGTCCACCTCAACCTTTTTTATCAAATTTTCTCAACGTGATATCCACCCCTAAAGAAAAAATGCCTGGAATTGCCTCTTCTCCGAACTTATCCCAACCTCTACTAGTTAACATTATAATAGGCATCTTAGCATTCATTGCGATGTCAATATTAATATATAATTCTACTGTATCACTAGATGCTTCACTTCTTACCCTTATTCCCAGTGACGAGTTGAGTGTGCAAGAATTTACAGATTTGTTTAAAATATCTATTCCATTTTCTGCCCCAATAGTTATTCTACTGAACTGGCTAATTTTAAGTTTGATTCTATGGATATTACATGCATTTTTTGCATCAGATCTGAGTTCATATGATCGAGATTTTAAAACAATGGCTACAATCGTAGGTTGGGCTCAGATCCCTAATATATTCCATCAACTTGTTACGATTGTTGTTCATTATTTTGTTCTGTCTCCTGGAGGAGAAATCAATATAGGATCCTTTGGACAAATGGAAATCACCCCTCCTGCGGGAAGTTCAGATATTTTATCTAGAACTATCCTTTATGGATCTGGGATCCTATTCATCTTCTGGAGTCTCGTTTTAATATACTATGGGATAAAATCTTTAGGATCCGATAAAGCGAATCCAGTGACTATTTGTTCGATCTATGGCGTACTTAGAATTGTCCTATTTTTCTTTTTTTAAATTAAAGTTCGTGGTTCATAACGAACCCTAAGATGAAGGTATATCATGTCTCCGATTGGCTCAAAGCTTAAAATTTCTAAGAAAGGCGACTGATCAAAAGATGAAAACTCATTTGGGAAGGTAAAAAATGGCACACCATCTCCACCAAGCACAGGAGCAATTGCCACATGTATCTCATCAATCAATTTATCTGTTAGCATACTTCCATTTAGTTTACTTCCTCCTTCTAGTAAGATACTTTTTATCTCATAATCCTGGAACAGAACTGGCATTAAATGCCTTAAATTGACCAATGGTTCCTCTCCACAGATGATTACTTCACAACCTTCTTTCTCAAACTTATGGACTCTTTCTTTTGGACAATTTCTAGTAGTAGCGATGATTGTTTGAATTTCTGGACGAAATTTAATAACTCTAGAATCAAGAGGGATCTTACCACTAGAACTTACAACAATACGAATAGGATTTCGAATAGTTTGCCCAGGTTTAAAATATTCAGGTTTCACAGTTAATTTTGAATCATCAGCTAGAATAGTACCACTTCCCACCATGATGGCGTCTTTACTAGCCCGAAGGTGATGTACTCTCTTCCAATCCTCAGTATTAGATAGCTTACTATCTCCTGATATGGTAGTTATTTGGCCATCTAAGCTTATTGCAGCTGAGAGTATAACTTTCGGACGTTTGAGGGATTTTTTTTTAGTTATCATTGATATCATTCACTAATATAAGCTAAGTAGCAATAGGAATTAATTACACCTTTTTTAAAGTCTAACAGAAACACAGTTAGTAATATTGTAATATATTACAACAATATTTTTAAACTCGAATTTTGAAGATTAAATTCCTTGAAATGACCGAATTATATTCGGATTCGATCAAGGAAAGTCTCCTGAAACGAAAGTTTCGGTGTGATATAGCCCAGCTATATCGGAAAACAAGTCCAGTATTGGAAGTTTTCCCCTCAATCAAGAAATGGAGGTTAAAATATGACAATTGAAATTGAAGAAAATGTAGATTTACACCATCAAGCCGAGATGGAATTAGTTTGCCCGTTCTGCGCAACTCATACTTTGTCATCTATCGTCAATCATAGTACCTTACGTCTCAAATGCAACGAATGTGGTATGGATGCTTTTGTCACCCGTATTCCACGAGACAAGAAACTATCTGACTATATTTCAAGAAGACTGATTGCGTAAACAAAAGGAAGAAATTTTATCATTTCGGGAAGGAAAAATTAAGATCGCTTAGGAATTCACTCGGAGAAATTTTCTCCCCCTTTAGCGTCCTTAATAACCATTATTCGGTAATTGGTTCAAATCGTGCAGTAAAATGACGAAGGAAATCAGGACTGTAGGTCATCCTCAATCCCTTTATTTTCTCTCTTGACTTATATAATTCAATTATCGACTGACAAATATAATCGAGATGCTCTCTAGAGTACACTCTTCTCGGTATAGCTAGTCTAACTAATTCTAATTCTGGATACACCCATTTTTCATCCTCGTTTTGATAAGCAAACATAACTGATCCGAGTTCAACACATCTAATTCCAAACATCTCATATAATGCGATTGTGAGAGCCCAACCTGGAAATTCAGATTGTGGAATATGGGGGAGGAATTTTCGGGCATCAAGATTGACCGAGTGACCTCCAACAGGTAATAAGATTGGAATATTGGCCTTTTCTAATTTATTTCCTAAATATTGAAGTTGTTGATAGCGATATTGTAAATAATCTTCAGAAAGTACTTCATTCAAACCTCTGGCCATGGTTTCGAGATCTCTCCCAGCCAAACCGCCATAAGTTGGAAATCCTTCAGTAATAACCATTCTTTCTTTAATTCGATTGTAAAGATTAGCATTATTAAGAGCGATGAAGCCGCCAATATTCACCAAGCCGTCTTTTTTAGCACTCATCATACACCCGTCAACATAAGAGAACATCTTTTGTGCTATTTGTATTGGGGTATAATCAGAGTATCCTTTCTCTCGTAATTTAATGAAATAAGCATTTTCCGCAAAACGTGCAGCATCAAGAAAGAAAGGAATTTTGTACTTCCTCGCAATTTGAGAAACTGATTTAATGTTTTCCAATGAAACAGGTTGCCCTCCTCCAGTATTATTTGTTACCGTTAGAATTATTACAGCCACATTGGAATTTTGATTGAGGTATTCTTCTAAAGCATGTATATCCATGTTTCCCTTGAAATCATGGTAAACAGAAGTATTAAATGCTTCTTGGACAACTAAATCATGTGCTTTCGCGCCTATAGATTCAATATTTGCACGCGTGGTATCAAAGAATTGGTTGGAGATTGCAACTTTCGTTTCATCCAAATTAAGGGCGAAGCAAACTAGATTTTCCGCACTTCTTCCTTGGTGAGTTGGAATAACATACTCGAAGCCAGTAATTTCTTTGACAACTGATTCTAGATGAAAATAGTTTCTACATTGTGCATACGATTCGTCTCCTAGCATTAAGCCAGACCATTGATTGTCTGACATTGCTGAGGTACCTGAATCTGTAAGAAGATCGATATATACTTCTTCGGCTGGAATATTGAATATATTATACCCAGCTGCTTTCAAGTGTTTCTTTCGATCCATCAGCGTTGTTAATTTTATTGGTTCAACCATTTTTATTTTGAAAGGAGGCGGAGGAAGGGTGTCATTTGTGTTAGGCATGAAATAACTTTCCTATAGGATTAGTATTAGAATTAAATGCTATAATTTTCTTTGTTTTTGGAATGACAAGCAGATTATACCGAGATATTATAAAAATAATTGTATACAAAACTAAAGGATTTATGACTTTGTTAGGATTCAACCTCATTTGATATTTATGCAAGAGTCTTTCCCCCAATTTATACTAGCGAGTAATTCTCCAGCACGAGCGCGTGTTCTAACTCAGATAAACTTGGAGTACGAAGCAATTCCAAGTAAAATTGATGAATCAATGCAAATAGAAACTCCAGAGTCCTATGTAACTGAACTTTCAATTAAAAAAGCTCAGACTGTCGGTGAGAGGCTTAAATCGGAAAAAGAGAAGTACATAGTTTTAGGCTGTGACACAATTGTTATTGATCCTTTGAATCAAATTGTAGGGAAACCAAAGGATGAGAACCATGCGAAACAGATGCTCAAATTACTCTCAGGTAAATGCCACCGTGTACTCACAGGATGTGCTATCGTTGTTTATCCTTCGCAGGAAAGCTTTCAGACAATTATATCCACGGAAGTGGAATTTCGGTACTTAAGGACAGAAGAAATTGATTTTTATTTAGCTCAAAATGAATGGATGGGGAAAGCAGGAGCATATGCCATTCAAGGAATTGGAAGTTCGCTGATTAAAGAAATAAGAGGAGATTATTACAATGTCGTAGGTTTACCAATACACTGGGTATGGCAAACACTACTGAATATTTACGGTGAAGTTTTTTTGGATACTGTGGGAAAAAAGTTTACTGAGAGTTAATTAACACTCTCGCGAACATGAAAGAGAGAGGTTCGCATATCAGTAAAGTTGGCAACTTTTCGGACTAAACCGATATTAATTAGTTTTTTCAAAGCATTCCTAACCGTTCGGTCAGAATAAGTACATTTTTTTTCAATATCCCCTGAGGTAAGGGGTCCGTCGCGATTCAAAATTTCGAATATCTTTTTTGCACTTGTGGGAACCGCATAAGCATCTATGGGTAAACTTTCAGGTTTCATTTCATCTTTTATTTCTTGAACTTGCATCAAGGTTTCTTTCACTCTTTTTTCAGTTTTTATTCAGATATGAGACGATTTCGATCTGTCGTTATTGTTGTCGTCTCTGGTGTTAATGTTGTTATTGTTGTTTATACAGTTAGCGTATGACTGGTGTAGTACATTTACGTAAAACTTTGAAAGGAAAGCCGAATGCAGAATAAAAAAGACTGATCTTTCTTGAAAGTATAGAGAAAATGGAAGTGGAGTGGACCAAACGTCGAAACATTCACTTTTGATCGGCCGAACTCAATCGTGTTCAAGACCCCGGCCCTTCAAGCATAACTTCTCGGTCTTAGAGATGCTCTTTCCCAAGCCTATCCCGTTTTGACCTTGTTTTCTTATTCTTCTCTCCAGAAGAATCTCCA
>JAEOTC010000174.1 GCA_016840035.1 Candidatus Hodarchaeota archaeon
CCAGAAAGAACAATGTTGGCTGGCGAATTGATTATTTTGTTATCAACAAAGAATTCAGGGAGCGACTGGAATCAGCTTTTATCTTAACTGATGTGATGGGATCAGATCATGCGCCAGTTGGAATAACGCTGCAGAACCGCCAACTATAGCAATACTTAACTGATTTTAGTCACACAAACTAATTTTTATTAATGTCAAATTATGATGACAAAAGTTTTTAAAAGTGGTTAGGGATAAATTCAGAAGTTTGTTTGAAATCTTGGAAAATCATTGATTTAAAGGAGCTGGATTTATTCTTATGATCATTTCCAAGGCAAAATCTCCAAAACTGATTATATGCATAATTTTACTGGTGATCACTAGTTCCTTGGGAAAATGTTCGATACTTCAATCAATATCGTCTGATGATAATAGAACGTCCAATCTATCATACCAATCAAGAGATCCTCTAAGATCAGGTTATCACTACTCATTAGCTAAAAATCAGTACGAAATTCGTACCCCCATTTACATCTCTAGTAACAATGATTTTGCCAGTCAAGGATTTCTTGGATCAGGTACTAGTGATGATCCTTATGTAATATCAGGTTTTTTTATTTCTAAGCCCTCTGGTAACGTAATTGAAATCGCGGATGTTGATTCTTATTTCATTATACGTGATAATGAATTAAATGGAAAGGGAGGTCCTGAATGGGGTAATGGAATTGCTTTATTTAATACAAATCACGGAACTATTGAAAATAATATCATAACTAGTTGTAGTGCAAACGGAATATATCTACACCAAGCTGATAATACGCTGATACTTAACAATAAGATCACTAGAAACAGTGTTGCCATTGGGATTGATACTGGTTCTGATAATACCATTGTGAAATTGAATACTTTCATTCGTCATGGTGGAGCCTATGATAAGGGACTGAATAATGTATTTGAGTACAATTACTGGGATGATTGGACTAGCCCCGATACTAATAATGATGGAATTGTTGATGACCCCTATTCGTATATAGGAGGATCTGGAAAGAAAGATGATTTTCCTTTACCTTATCCTCATACACCTACGGAACCAATTCTAATTTATCCTAATGGAGGAGAGACGTTAAATGGAACCATTGAGATACAATGGACACCTTCAAATGATTCATTCAACCATTCAGTCACCTACTCGGTTTATTACTCCGCTAATGACGGACTAAGTTGGAATACGCTTATTTCAAGCTTAAATTCGACTCATTATATTTGGAATACTACAACGTTGTCCTATGGTGAAAATTACAGGATAAGAGTCATTGCATACTGTTCCATTGGTTCCACTTCTGAAGATGCATCTGAATATGCTTTTACAGTATCCAGTGGTTTCTCTCCACCGACCTTCGTACCCCCTAGCAGTCAAACTGTTCTCAGAGGTATTACCACAGTTAGATGGCTTCCACCAGAAGAATTGAGTGAACTTAATCTTAGTTACAGTGTTTTCTATTCTCCAGACAATGGAACTACATGGAATATGATTGCAAATTCAACAACTGCAAGCTATGCTTGGGATACTTCTACTATGAGGGATGGATCAGAATACAAAATCAAGATAGAAATGAAAACTCCTGGGGGATTAATAGTAGAGCTAATTTCTGATGATACCTTTACAATTGAGAATACTTCCAGCTTAATCGGTACTATAATTTTACCAATTCCTGTCTCAATTGTGTTGTTTGGTTTGCTTTTTTGGTTAAACAGAAAGGTAGATCAAGTTGGAATGGAGGAAGAGAAAGTAATCACAAGCAAGGAATAATTATATAATGTGAAGAATATGATAGGAAGAGTAGTCGAACCAATTTGTGAGTCGTGTGGCAAACCCTTGGAGAAGGGAATAAGTGGAAGCGGAGAAGAATATTTCGTTTGCTTGAACACAAAGTGTCAAGCACAGCGTTTGTCACGTATTGAATCACGACTTGAAACTATCGAACAATTGCTGGAAATCAAACCACTAATAACAGAGGAGATTGTGAGTGTAACACCTGAAGTTCCCATAACCCCTGAAGCTGAATTAGAACCACCAATTGATATTATTCGAACTCTTCCTGATCTATCTTTAGAAGAGGGAAATTTTAGGTTTTATGCATTATTGAATCAATTGGGTGAATCTAAAACTCGTAAGCAAGCTAGGCAAACACGAGATAAGGTTGAATCGCTTCTTGAACAGACAGCAAATGAAGAATTTTCTTCCCCTCAGCTCTTACGCCACTGGGCAGTTCTTATGGCTTATTCAGGTAAAACTTTCCTCGCAGCTCAAAGAATTCTAAAAGTAGGAGGTCCCCAACAAATTCCTCTCCTCGAAACTGTTATCGATCGGGCAAATTCGGTTCTACCACGGGGACAGAAGGAACTGGTTCCTGAACGATTCTATTCTCATTTACTCAACTGGGCGGAAAGAGAAGGACTATCTGAAACGACTTGTGGTATCTTGAAAGTTAACGCAGGTATTCTTCCTCCTCCAGTTGAACCAGAAAGAATACCAGTGGTTGCTGCTATCAACGTACCAGTACCTATTACTCGAGAAGCTCCTCCTAGTCTGCCTATTAGTCCACCTGCTAAACCAATAATTCGACCCCCAACGAAGAGTTGGATTGACAGATTTCGTCCAGAAGAAGGATGGGAGTTTACAATTGGTGCTAATTGGTTACGATGGGTTGGCGTTGGAATTATCCTTTTTGCTATTTTTTTGTTGGTCGTATGGTCCGCTTCACAATTGGAACTTACTACTGCTGATATCGCACTTCTTGCGTTTGTTGGTCTTGTCCTTTCAGGAGTGATTCTCCATGGATTCTCATTTATTCTCTTAAGATTCAAAGAACGGAGCCAATATCTTCATCCAATCGCGTATTCTCTCGCTTTTCTAGCACTAGGAATATATTATATTGCAATGTTTGCTCTTCGCTTCCATCCTTTCAGTCCCTTTGTAGCAAATGAGGTTTTATTTATCACCCTTTGCTTAGTGCTGGTTCTTGTCTCCGGAATCACTGCTTGGCGTCATAATACTAGTATTC
This sequence comes from Candidatus Hodarchaeota archaeon, assembly GCA_016840035.1. Classification (GTDB taxonomy): domain Archaea; phylum Asgardarchaeota; class Heimdallarchaeia; order Hodarchaeales; family Hodarchaeaceae; genus Hodarchaeum. The sequence goes on from JAEOTC010000174.1 coordinate 3,045, forward strand.
TCTTTATAGAGGGATATGGCTTCGTTTTATGGCTATTTTGGCACTTGTCGTCTCAAATTTTTGTCAATAATGTTGAGTCCCAGCTAACAATTTTCATCTGGCTGAGTTATATTGTTTTCATTAACGCTTTTTTGGCAATCGGGTATTTACGTAAGGATATGGTTTTAACCATAAGCGTTCAATTACTTTCTCTTTCACTCCTATTCCTTCCTAATTCATCAGAAGTCTTTTCATATCCAATAATAGAGGATTTGCCAGATTTAAATGCTATGATCGTTTTATTAAGTTTCGTTAGTATTCTCTATTGGATTATTGGGTTTAGATTTCCATTAGATTCTCCTACTCAATTTTATGAAATTATTAATCGTAACCACCTTTCGATTGCTTCAGCGACTCCAGTTTTTGCTAGCTTCTTCCTTTTAAGTTTCGAGAATATTTCTGGATCCGTCTTTATCCCCTTTGTTATTGTATTTACAATTGCTTTCTTGAGTTTAGCATATCTACATCAGGATCTTGGACTTGCTTTCCTTATCATTCTTTTAACACAATTACTGTGGTTGATATCAGTTGGAATTCGACATTTGATATCAACGACGACGACATTTCTCGACGATATTTATCTACAGAATATTCCAGAAATAAACGGTGTACTTACTATATTATTATTCCTTACATTTGCATTTTGGGTCATTGCTCGCAGATTTCCATCTGATGAGGTTCCCTCCCGTTTTTGGGACTCTATTAATCGTCAGCATTTATCAATTGCAGCAGTGGGACCGATTTTCATAAGTTTTATCTTATCTTGGTTTGGTTTTATAACAACTACTATTTATGTTATGTACTTGGTTCTTTTTTGCATTCTTTGGAGTACTAATAGAATCATTACTTATAATATTCCTGATTTTCCTCTCCAGAATATTACTCTTTTTGATTTCGTGACTTATTCTGCTGCTGCTCTATTCTTAGTAATTATTGCTTTCAACCCTAATGATATTTTATTTGGAGGAATAATTGGTTTCATTGCTTTTCCGTCCTTAATTTTAATCAATCAAAACATTTCTAGAATGTCCATTCAGGATCAAGAAATTAGAGAACTTTACACCATTGTTAACTGTTTATTTATCTCTGCTATTTTTTTGATATTGTCATGGAAGGATAAGTTTTCTCAAGTTGGAGAAATAATTTTTGCTACTATTTCAGAGATAATACCAGGATTTGATTTTGATTTTTTGCAGTTTGGCTATAATTGGGCATTTTTGGGTTACCTATGGATAATTATTGTGAGTGTTACCACACTTAGGATATTTCAGTCTCATATAACCCGATTAATTTCAACATTCATTCTGGTTATGTTCTCTCCATCCACTATGTTTGTATATCTTGCATTCAACGATGTTTCTGACTTAATTCATCTATTATTTGTATTAGTTGGCTATATACATTTAATTGCCTTGTTGATCGTGTTTACTAGAAGAGTAGAGGTAACAATCAAACCTACATTTTATGAACATCTTGTATTCATCCCTGGTATTGCATTACTCCAGATAATAGGAAACTCTCTAATCATGAGAACAATCCAAGATTGGAATATAATATTAACTATCTTAGTGAATTTCATTTTCCCCTTTTCAATAGGGTTTCTCATGGTTGTCCGAAGAAGCATTCAACACTTAGTTGACAGTTATCTTATTGTGTCTACCTCGATTTTTACATTCTTACAATTCATCTATTTAGATTCCAATCAGCAAGGTAATGCCTGGCTTCTTCAACTCACTTTTTTGGCGTTTGGTTTAATTTACCTATATACAAGGATTTATTTCGGCAAAGAGCAGTTACAATCTGCAAGCACATCACATTCAATCTTAAAAATCATACTCCCGACACAAACATTTTCAAATAAAGAACAGATGGGTGTTAATCTGCTTATTCTTTGTGTTTTGGGGTTGATCAGCAACACTTTGTGTTTTGTATTCTTCCCTACTGCTTGGAGTCCTACAGTAGTATTTCTAATATTTGATTCAATGGCTATTATCCCAATGGTGTTTGCAATAACCCTTCTAAAGATTAACTCACGAGTAGCTATAGTTAATACTCTTACATTGTATTCCAGCGGGATTATCCTTCGATTACCAATGATGAGTGCTTATGGATCGATTATAACATACCTATCGTTACCTATTTTGACGGATTATAACATTTACCTATTTATTGGGCTAATATTCCAAGTAATTTTGCATTGTTTTTTGATTGTATTTATTAAATCAGGGATATTTTCGATTTCTTCAACTGCTTATTGGCGATTTGAGTTGAAAGGTCGTAAGACATGGCCGCAAGATTCTCTTCGATTAATGCTTGTAATAAATCCGATTATTTTCTATCTTTATACCTCGGAACTCGTATTAAGATTTAGCGAAATCCTTGTCATAACAGAAATATTACGTTTGATTATGGTTATTTTTTCAATTCTAATAGCAATTTATTTTGTTGGTACAACAAGATTTAGTATGCCCACAATAGTCAGTGACAGTGGTTTATTGTTTTCTGTTCTTGTTGCTTGGTTATTTACGATTACATCTTTTGATCTATTTCTGATCTATTTCACAACAGCAGCAACAGCCTTCATTTGTATCCTCTATGGTTTTTGGATTAATAAAAGAGAATGGCGGATCTTAGGAATTCTTTCTATAGCTTCTAGCTTGGCTTACAGTGCAATTCAAATCGCGAACCTTGGTGAAGACATTCAAAGAATTCTGGGTTTCTTATTATTAGGTATCATCTCAGTTGTGATCGGTTTTGTATATTCGAAGTTTGCTAGTCGTTTCGTAACCAAAGAAGATAACGAGAAAATTTCTGATATTAGCAAGACTTAAAATAATCAAAATTGAAAGATTAAAACCTTATTATCTATCTACAACAATTGTTCACTCTTTATTACAAAAAATAATCCTTTTCCTATACAGGTTGGCATTTGGCCAAGTCAGAAAGAATTTTCAGCTATTCGTTTTCTAATCATCCGGAAACCTGAATTAAATCGGTTCCATAGTTAGGAGAATAATACCTCATGTCAGACGTAGTAGAAACCAAGAATATTCAAATTACATCCGACAATATTTTTGAAATTATCAACAACCGTAGATCAATTCGTAAATTCACAGAAAAACCCATCACAGATGATGTTCTGGAAAAAATATTAGGAGCAGGGATTCGAGCACCTTTCGCTGCTCAATTGTATAGTATTGTGTACACTCGTGATCCAGAAAAGATGAAGAAACTGAAAATAGGTACTTATTCATCCACACAACTGTTGATGATTTTTTTTGTAGATTTTCGGAAAATAGAGATGATTATAAACCAAAGAAACTATAATTATGATTATGATGACGGGATGCTTTTATGGTTGGGCCTTCAAGATGCCTCATTAGTAGCAGAAAATTTAATTCTAGCATCAGAGGCTTACGGACTCGGATCGGTGCTTCTAGGTACCGCTCCTTTACAAGCAGATCTTATCGCTGAAGTTTTTAATATTCCATCAAGAGTATTCCCCGTAGTAGGGTTATGTTTAGGTTATCCTGATACTTCTTTTGAAACAGATGTTAGACCTCGTTATCCTTTGAAATATACTGCCTTTGAAGACTCTTATGCTGATCTTTCGGAACAAGAAATTCAGGAATGTATGAAATCTATGGATAAAGGGTATATAACTCAAGGATACTATATCAAATTACAAGCGAAAGTTCCCTTAAAGAAAGGAAAAGATCCTATTGGTTATGACAAATATTCTTGGTCGGAACATCAAAGTAGGAAATATTCTCAAGGAAGCTGGAAAAAAGAACCATTACTCGCCATTCTTAAACGACACGGCTTTAATCTTGATTAACTTCTCAAGGAAAAGTCTGAAGATGAAGATTGAGGATTTAAAAAGGAGATTTTGGAACAATGGTTGAATGCTCCAATTGCAATTCAGTTGTAAATAAAAGCGATATATTCTGTTCAAACTGTGGGTTAAACTTGCTTACAAATACTGTTGTCAGTCAAGCTAGAGAAGTAATTGATAAACCAATGGATTTGGACATTGATTCAATAACACGATTTCAACGTTTAGAAGCGCAAATAGAGAGTTTACAAGATATTCCACAGGAACTTGGGCAGCAACGAACCTATCTCAACAACATGAACAATTCTTTAACGACAGCACAGGGGAGATTGAGAGATCTTGCCGACCAACGAAAGAAAGAGCATCGGGATGTGGAAAAACTAGAAAAAATGAGTGTAACATCATTTATGGCCAGGGTAAAGGGGAAGAAAGAACAACAGTTAGAGAAAGAAAAACTCGAGTACTTTGATGCACTCAATAAAGAAGAAGCTGCAGCAAAAGAAACTCAAAAATTAACGACATTAATCACTCAAACTCAAGAACAGGTTAATCAACTTGAAGACTTGGTACGAGAGAAAAGAAATCTTGAAAAGGAACTAAAAGAGCTGATTCATGAAGTATGCGAAGGTGTAGCTGATCCAATCGAAGATAAAATCGAAAAACGATTGGTAAGCCTAGAAAATGAAATCGGCCCTATAACAAATCATCGTTCACGAATATTTCGTGCTAAAAACCATTTAGAGCACGCTATCGACGACTTGAACTTTGCATTGAATGCTCTAAACAGTGCCTCGGGATATTCAACGTGGGACACTTTCTTTGGTGGAGGAATGTTTGTAGATTCGATTAAACATTCAAAAATGTCTGAAGCACGAAATCGAGTTCATAATGCTCAATACAGTCTTCAACAAGCTAGACATGAATATCCGGACATGCCCTATTTAGGTGGAGCTCATGTCGAAGAATTATCGTTTTTCTGGGATGGTTTTATGGATAATATTTTTTCTGATTTTTCCTCAAGAGGTAAAATCCATAAATCCAGAGATTCCGTTCGTCAAGCATTGCATGACGCTTCCAATGCATTAAATTGGCTAGAAACCAAACTAAACAACGTTAATCAGCAATTCACCAATCTCAATCAACAGATTGAAGAAAGGAGAAAGGATTTATTTGTTGAACGGAAAAGAATGATTTCGGACGCGATCACAAAACAGAAAGCTGGCAGCTGACTTATTCTTTAGGAATAATTTCTTTCATGCTCTTCCAGTCTTCCATTAATAAATCCATCATCAGATCGTCTAAGAAAACACCATCTATATAATCCGCTTTCCTCCGGTAACCAATTTTATTGAAACCTAGATTCTTATAACAGGCAATCGCTCGCTGGTTGTTTGCAAATACCTTTAATTCCAGACTTAACAGGTTTAATGTAGTAAAAGCATAATCAATCATTAATACCAACGATTCTGTTCCCAAACCTCTGTTTCTATAATTTGGATTGAATATTCCAATACTAATATCTGCTCTCCTGCTGATATTGTTCAAAATTTTTAATTGTGTATATCCAATTATCTTATCTTCGTCTTTCACTTCTATAGCGAATGTGTAAGCTTTTCCTTGTCTTCTCTCTTCCCATGTTTTACGAATCCATTCTAGGCATTCTTCCTTTGATTGTGGATTTATTCGACCACTATAGTTCAGGAATTTCATATCATTTATGTTAACAAGTATTTCATCTGCATCTCCCAGATCCAACCCTCGTAAAGTCACATGTTTTCCAACAATCAAACTAATCTTCCTGCCTCTTTCAACACATAGAGCGCATCTACAGTTACAAACTCATTCATACGATTCTTACTTATACCGCCCCAATTCACTAGCGACCGTCCACTTCTTTTGATATTTGGAGTAACTTGATAATACTTTTTCTCGGCAGGAAAACCACCATTTGGGAGCTGTTTTGATTCTAATAAATCCAAGGCATCATTACATCGATCATCGCTAATAAAACCTCCCTCAACCATTACTTTAAGCCCAAATAGAATGTCGTAATGCCAATAGCAGGGATAGTGAAGTTTAATAAAATCTTCTTTAATCGTCCTTCCATCTTTCTGTCGTTTGTACATTTTTCTCTTCAGGAAAATTTCTGCAGCAGATCTTGCGATGTCACGAGAACGTGTATTGTTCGTTATTTCGGCATGGAGAGCTAAAGCTCTTAGAGGAATGAGTGATTCCATAAAAGAGGAGTGGATGGCCTTAGGATTCTTATCACAATTCCATCCCCCATCAGGCCACTGCCATTGATGAAGTCTTCTTACTAGCTCTTCAGTTCTATCGTCAGCTAATCCTAAGGATAGAGTGGAGAAAATAGCATTACCTTCTTGAGAAGCACATCTTCTAACTCGTCCATCAACGGATTTTATTCTTTTTTCATGATCTTTTGATAACAGCCAATCATAGATTTGTTCTCTCAAAGGAATTAGAGTCTCATCACCAGGTGGATATCCAATATCCGCTAGGCTTGTTAATACCCAATGAGCACCAGACCACTTTTTATAGGCATGAAATACAATCTTTCTGTTCTTATCTCTCTCGGAAAGAAGCTGTTTCACCCTCTGAGAGGATTTTATTTCTTGACGAAGCTTTCTGATTTGGTCTGATTCTAAAGATTCTCCTAAAATGTTTACCTTGACTTTTAATCGTATTGATGGTTCATTAGATTTGACAAGTTGATTAATTATACTATTCATTTCAAATACTCCTGTGAAATACGTCAAAGCGACTGAGGTTTAGAAAATTAGTGAAAGACATGTTAATGCGCCCTCGCATTTCTGAAACTCACTCATTGCTAAAGAAATCACTTCAAAACCAGCATCACGTAGTATGGTTTGTGTTTTTGGGAAATATTTGGGCATCAATACTGTATTATCTATTGTTAGCGTATTGGCTGCATAGCTTTCATCACTCGGAACAACTAGAACACTGAAATCTTTCAAGAAGGGGTGAGTAGCATAGGTTTCAGTTGCGATAATGAAGTTATTATCAAGATAAGTGATATAGCTTTTAAGATGTACAATGTTGGGATCAGTCCAATTTTCTACTAATATGCCAAGCCACTCTTCCATTTGATTAATACCTTCGGTATTTGTTCGCTGTGTTACTCCACAAATCAGACGATCCGATAGATGAATGACATCCCCTCCTTCCAATGTCGCAGGTGTGACTGCTTTTTTCGTCTTCAGATAATTTTTTAAGACTGTTTCTACTGATAATTCTTCCCCACGACGACTTTTGGCCCCCATTCGAGTAATGAATGCTTTCTTATTATGAATAACTGTAGTATCCTCCACAAAACAGGAATCAGGACGCTCATCGTCACGTGGTAAATGAATTACTTCTAAACCAAGCTCAACTAGGGTTTTGCAATAGTTATGATGTTGTTTTCTTGCAAGAGAGACATTAATTAAATTACGGTTAGAAAGAGAAGTGATGCATCTTGGAAAGGTGGTTCCTGGTTCTCGGACTAAGGCATGGTTTTGTTTCATACTATTTTTCGTCCAATTGATATCTGTTCATATCTTTTTCATCTTTTCTTGGTATCTCGATTTATGCATTATTGGTTCTTAGTATTTTTAAGTTTATCAATCCGAGTTACAACTTCCTATACTCAAAATACTTAAAGCTAATAAAAGATTTTATGAATACTTGTTATTAGAATTAAAATCGTTGCCAGAGATGATTGAATTGAAAAACGATCATGAAATTCGAGAAAACTATCCATCTACTAAGAAGGAAATAGTAACAGAGGACATTCATAGGGTGACTATTAAGGATCCTTTTCGCTGGATGGAAGATCCGGGGAAAAAAGAAGTAATCTCTTGGATCGAAATCCAGAATCAAATTACTAGAGATGTTCTGGACGAAGTAGAAGAGAGGAAAACATTTCAAAACCGTTTGGAACAATTACAATATCGGGATGAGGTTTTAAAAGTTAAAGAAAGCGAATCTGGTTTATTTATTTTAAAAAAACAAACAGATAAAGAACAACCCGTTTTGTATTTTCGTGGAGGGGATCGGAACGCTGATACTGATAGGATATTAATTGATGTTAATGAGATAGACCCAACAGGTTTAACTTCATTAGATTATTTTTTTC